>JAIWAJ010000009.1:0-14480 GCA_048634435.1 Methanosarcinales archaeon | reverse complement strand
TTCCTGCTATGCTTGAGAAGATTGCGCCAAAGAATTATGATTATGAGCATCATAAGACATGGGGGTGCGATAACGGGTCTTCTCATGTGAGGTCTACGCTTGTGGGGCCGAGCTTTACTGTACCGTTCAGGGATAAGAAGCTGATTCTTGGGACTTGGCAGCAGATATGTCTGCTTGATTTTGATACCAGTGCAAGAAAAAGGGACGTTATTGTGCAGATTATTGGGGATTGAGGTAGAATTGTTGATAAATAGGGATAAGAATTAATATTTCTGCATTAAATATTATCCGGTGAAATAAATGCTTAAAAATAATGTCAACAAAAATGCGATTACTAAAAGACTTGTCTCATCGCTTGCCAAGCGCGGAGTAAAAAGAATACGTATTTTCGGGTCTTATGCCAGAGGCGAAGCAACCCGGAAAAGCGACATAGATGTCCTTGTGGATTTTTCGAGGAAAAAAAGCCTTCTTGAATTTGTGCGGATTGAAAGAGAAGTTTCTGAAGAAATCGGTGTGAAAGTGGATTTACTTACTGAAAAGGCTATCAGCCCTTATCTGACAGATAGAATAAAAAAGGAGTGTGTGGTAGTTTATGGGTAAAGAGGACATCGTATATTTGAGACATATTTTTGATGCGATATCAAGAACTGATGAGTATACGCAAGGGATGGATTATAATGATTTTGCAGGCAACCCTCTAGTTCAGGACGGAGTCATCAGGCAGATAGAAATTATGGGTGAGGCTACCAAAAAGTTATCTGAATCCATAAGAAACAAGTACCCGGATGTTCCATGGAAAGATGTGGCAGGGATGAGAGATAAATTGATACATCATTATTTTGGCGTAGATATAGAAGCAGTTTGGGATACGACTAAGAAAGATGTTCCTGTTTTGAGGGAGAAAATTGAGAGTATAATTAGGGCTGAAGAAACAGAATCGTAATATTGCAGCAGAGTTTTTTTTCTTGATTTTGATACCAGGGCAAGAAAAAGGGATGTCATTGTGCAGATTTTGGGGGATTGATGTGGGTGCCAATAAACTATATATGCTCAGGCGCACTAAATAATTGCTATGTCACTTAACAAATTTTTTGCGCCGAAATCCGTTGCGGTTATTGGCGCATCTTCCAATCCAAAGAAGTTTGGGCATGTTATCCTGAAAAACTATACTGATATGGGGTTTTCAGGCAGGATTTATCCAGTAAACCCGAAAGCTGATTCTATACTCGGCATGAAGTGCTACAAAAGCGTGCTTGACGTGGAGGACAATATTGATTCTGCTGTTATTGTGGTGCCGCCAGAGGTAGCTAATGAAGCGCTCAGGGAATGCGTGAAGAAGGGGATTGAGGCTGTTGTGATGATTACTGCCGGGTATCGTGAAACAGGCGGCGCAGGTGTGGGCCGGGAGGAGGAGCTGAAAAGCATCATCAAAGATACGGATACGCATGTTGTCGGGCCGAACTGCATCGGTATTTATGATTCTTTCGGAAGGATTGATACTTTGTTTTTGCCTGATTATAAACTCAAGCGGCCTTCAGCGGGCAATATCGCGTTTGTTTCACAGAGCGGCGCGTTTGCGCTCTCTATTCTTGACTGGGCTGCTACTGAGGAGATTGGAATATCGCGGTTTGTCAGTTACGGCAATCGCGCGGATATTGACGAGGTTGACCTTCTGAATTACCTGAAAAATGACAAAAAGACAAAAGCGATTGCAATGTACCTGGAGGGCGTGAAAAACGGGCGGCTGTTCCTTGAAACATTGAGAAGTGTCACTGACAAAAAGCCGGTTGTAATTTTGAAGGCAGGGAAATCTGTATCCGGCACGAGGGCTGTCCAGTCGCATACAGGGAGCCTTGCAGGGTCCTATGCGGTTTTTCGCGGCGCTATCAGGCAGGGCGGCGCTGTCGAGGCAGAGAATACGGAGCAGCTGTTTGACTATTGCCGCGTGCTTGCATACCAGCCGGCTCCGAGGGGTAAGAGGATTGCTGTGATTACAAACGGCGGCGGGTTTGGTGTGATGTGCGCGGATTCTATTGAAAGAATCGGTCTTTCTCTTGCTGATTTTTCGAAGGAGACCGTTGAGGGAATAAAGAGTGTCATGCCAAAAGAGTATTCTTCTATTCATAACCCGCTTGACTTAATTGGTGATGCTGATGTCAGGAGGTACGAGGTTGCGATCAACAATGTGATTAAAGACAGGAATGTGGATGCGCTGATTGTTGTTACGCTCCTGCAGACAGCGAGTCTCGGGCCTGAAATTGTTGATGTTATCGTGAGTGCAAACGAGCGGTCAAAAATACCGATTGTTGTCTCTGCATCAGGCGGGGAGTATACGCAGCTCCTCTTAAGAAGCCTTGAAAAGGACGGGATTCCTGCTTATCCCTCACCGGACAGGGCAGTAAATGCGATGAAGACACTTATTGAGTATAAGAACCGTTAATTCTTTCTCTTTCCCAGCGCAAGAAAGCCGGCAATTAACAGGAGAATGATAACTGAGAGTAATTGAAGTCCTGGACTTCTTGAAGTTATACCACTTTCTTTAGCCACAATCACGATATTCTGCTCGTCCTTTCCATAAAGGCTTGGAACTAATTTAGAGGTACCGTAGATAGTTAGCTTATAGGTGCCGGTTTCTCCACCAAATATTTCAATAGGGATTAACTTCTCTTCGTACGCGTTCAGACTGACATCTATTTTATTTTCACCATTAGTGAATTTAGTCCAGAGTTCCATTTTCCCGGGATGTGTGTGAAGCGCTATCTTGATAGTATCTTCGACTGCAATATTATTCTCGATAGAAATAACTGTCTGAACTTTAGAGCCCAGCTCAATAGTAAAGCTGCCTGAAGAAAATGATATATTCGGATTTGCCAGTTCCAGACATATTCCTGTTATGCATTGCCCGCTTTCACAATCTTCAGGATCCTCACATTCACATCCACTCGGCAGTTTTTCTGCCCAAACAGACTTATTCCAATACCATGTTTTCCCGCATGCATGTTCCTCTTCACAAAAGTTTGTCCCTTCTATCCTGTGCCCATTATCGCATATCCAGGTCTTATCACCCGAAAGCCAGCAATCTGTTGAATCACAGCATCCCAGGCCATTGTCCCACAAATTATTTTTTCCAGTATAACACTCGCAGCTTGCCGGGCTATCGTCAGATACGTTTCCCTGAATAATGGTCGTTGTAACTGTTTCAGTTCCTGTAGGATGACATCCAAGGCCATAATAATCTATGACGTCAAATGTCAGGGTGATTGGATAAGCAGTTACTGAATATTCACACGGCAAAGTGAATTTCGTATTTATAATTATTTCTGTATTACCATCGTCAACAACCACATCAGCTGTTGGTGAAGAAGTGCATGCGAATTTAGCGGGGCAGCTAACAGCAATATTTGACACATTCAGCTTGCCGGTTCCATTGTTTATAACAGACCAGTCATGGCTCTTTCTGTCAGACGGACTGTAAGGATCGCAAACGTAATATGTATCTGTTGCTATATTGGCTGTGAGGTCAATGCTTGGGTTAATTATGGTTATATCATAATTTGACAACGCTACAAAACCTTCAGTATCAAGGCTTCCTATATCGCACTGTGTTCCAGTGTTTGGGCATATATAATCAGGGGCATCACACATGTTATCAATATAGTCTACATACGCCCGATAACTACTGCAATTATCAAATGCATAAAAATCATTTACAGAGTTTGCAGCTGCACCTCCACCCCATCCGAGATTTGTTGTCCATTGATATCCCATAGTTGAGCTGAAAAGATTATCTCTATGACCCGGTCTCGTTACAAAAGTGCCTCCCTGAAACTGATTATCAGCGTATCCCAGGGTCACTAATGGATTTGAAGGTGCATATGTCCACGCAAATAGTCCCGGGTTTGTAGCGCCTCCGGTAACACCGTTCGAACACTGGGCTGTGTATTGGGATACGCCGCTGATAGTCCCTTTAGCTCCCTCGCATGTAATATACACACCGGCATCTGTAGTGAAGGGCCTGTCGAAAGTTATGGTGCCGGGGGTTAGTACATTACTTCCCTGAATGTGCCCGCCGTGACTGCAAACTGAAGAAAGGCTGCATGCAGCAGCCACATTAAATCCTGCACGGAACACCTTTGCATAATTAATGCCGTTAATTGTATATTTTGCCAGAAGGTTATAAATGCCTGGCGCTGTAGTGGCAGGAATTCCAAACTCGCAATAGTTTCTGTTATCTGGTATGTCATGCCATCCAACTGTTCCACTTTGCAGGTTACAGTCACCCGGATTGTTTATACCTGTTTCAGCGGCTCCTGTCTTCAAAAAGAAAAGAATGTCCAGACTGTTGGCAATGCCTGCCTCAAGACAATCTGATTTTTCAGGATCTACAGGTATGGAAGATGCAGGGCATGAATCAACCACTCCTGCTTTTATATGATATCCGCTTACAGGTTCAACCGGGCACCCGGTGGTTGCATCAATTTTCCCGTTTCCTACATTGCATCCTCCGGGAGTGTTCGGGCATGAATCATCCTCATCGCAGACTTCATCGCTGTCTGCGTCCTGGAGGTTCCATGTGCCCGTAATACATTTGCGGCCCTTATGTTTATCGCCGTTATCATACTGGGTTGCTTCAGTATCTGCCGGCTTTTTATGAACACAGCTTGTGCCGTCCTTGGCGCAGAACTTGCCATTTGCTGCCACATAGTCGCTCCTGCAAAAACCTGAGTAGCAATCTCCTAGATTGCAAGGGTAGTCGTCTTTGAGTCCCCATGTTCCTGAATCGCACTTGTAATCTCCTTCCTCATTAGCGTCATCATACTGCGTCGCATTAGTATCTGCCGGCTTTTTATGGACACAGCTTGTGCCGTCCTGAGCGCAGAACTTGCCATTCGCTATCTCATAGTCACTCTCGCAATGATTGGAGGTACAGTTAGCATCTTCTGTACATGGAGCGTCGTCACCTGTGACAGAGTAGGTAACACTTACTAAGAAGAGTATCGTCAGCGCTACAAGAGCAAACATTATACTATTATGTTTCTGTTTCAATGTTTTCACCATTTTTTATCCTGTTGTAAGCATAAGCCAAAATGACTGCAATTAAGACAACTGCGATGGCTGCAATGATAAGATAATTCTTATCTTCGTCTTTTTTGTCATCTTCATCTTTTTCGTCTTTCTCATTTTCCCCCGGATGTCCGCTTTTCTCTGTTTTCGGAGAGGTAAATTCAAACCTGTACTGCCTGTTGACATCTTCGTCATTTATGAGCATCCTGTAATCTGTCTGTGATTTGAACGCGAATTCAAGAGGGGAACATTTATTGATATTGAGTTTGGCTGACATGACAGAGTTGCGGTTGTTAAGGTCGCTGATGTCAATTTCAATATTGGCAGATACGGGCATGTCTGAGCCGTCGGCTGCGCATAAGTTTGCGCTGAATTTCATGGTTTCAGTATCAAACTTCTTTTCGTTCAGGCTGTATTTGCGCACGTTTGAAGAGAATTTGGCTGAATCTACTTCGATGCAGTGCCTGTCATAAATCCCGTTGTTTTCTGAGGTGATTTGGGCGCATACTTCGAATCTGCTAAGTGCGCTTTTACTCACAAATTCAAATTTCTTAGAGATAAGCCCTGCATCTGTTGAAAGTTCGGGTATCACTTCTGTATTTTGAAAAACGGTTTTGCCATTGTTCAGGTCTCTGAGTGACACGAGCAGGTTCGCGTTGTTTACAACAGGGTATGTGTAATGGTCCGGCGACCCGAAGAGCATTGTATTGATTTCAACTGTTTCGCCGGTGTTATAATATCTTTTGCCAATCCACAGCTTTCTGATTTTTGCGGTCTTGCCGGTAACGATTAACCTGCTCCTGTAAAGTGATTTTGTTTCCCCGTTTTTGTCCTTTACCTCAAGTCTCACCGCGTAAGCATCTGGTTTTTTCGGGGCATTGAAAGAAAAGTCTATCTTCTTTGTCTCAGAGGCAGTGATTGAAAACGGGTATGTATTTTTCCATACATAGCTTTCACAGCCTGTATCATCCCATGAGCATACCCCGACAAAGAGGGAAAGACCGTCAACTTGTGATGTTTTTGAGTTTTCGATAAAAACAGAGCCCGTTACTTTTGATGAGGGTTCTGCCGGGGGGCCTACCGGACCGGTTGTGTCCAATATCTCTGTCTGAGTCCTGAGTATCTTAACAGACGGTTCTGTACCAGAACCGGTTACTTTGAAAGAGCTATGCCTCCCGGGGAGGAAAATATGTGCCATGCCAAGCATTGGTGTCTTTTTGGTCCTCAGATACACATCCATCCTGTATGTCCCGCTTTTGAGGTCATGCGGCAGCTTGTAAGAAAATGGGATGGACACTTGTGAGAGGGGGTCAATGTTCAGATTCCTTATGATTTTCTCGAAAAAGACATTGTCGCAATCTGAGTCCTGTGAAGGGTATGTTGGATTTTCGCAGCCTTGTGTGATATCTACAATGACATAAGCATCAATTAAGGGGAATTTTTCCTTGTTGGCGACAACCAGAGTGGTTTCTATATTGTCTCCGGCATTGTAGGTGTTTTTGATATCGTATGTAACGTCGCCGGAGTAGAATAAGTCATTATCCTGGGCTGCATAAGATGACCCGAAACACATGATTATTGCGAAGATAAATGATACTAAAATAGATATCTTGTCAAGCATGACTATAATTGTAGTGACTGTAGTATATATAATTTTTAAAAGTTTAATCTCTGGTGGAATCATGTCATGACTTGCGCGCGAACATGGAAAGACCTGTCTGTTTGCCGTTGCCTGTGAGCTCGTCTTCAGTTATGCCGAATACTGAGAGAGCGCGCATTGCCGCCGGAACCACCTGCTTTTTTATGTAGTAGTCCTTATCGTAGCCTTTCGCAAACTGTATCAGGTATGCCCTGTCTGATATGCTTCCGGGGCCGCTTGTTATTATGTATTGGATGGTCTGGCCAGGGGCTATTTTTATTCCTTTTTTTTCTGCTTTTCTTGCTGCTGCCACATGAGGGCCGATCTGCTCGTAGTTTTTGAGCTCCCTTTTTACGGACGTGTAGATGCCGAGCTCTTCAAGCGGCACTTTGCCTGTTTTCAGGCGCTCAACAATGTCTTTTACATATGAGACTGCTTCATCGACTTTGTCTGTCAAAACAAGCTTCAGGACCTTTTCCTGCGTGTCTTTTGCAAGCTTTGACCAGTCCCTTCTTACTTTTTCAAAGCCTCTTATCGTGAGGTTGCCTTTCTCGTCTATGAGTGCATAGCGCTTTTTTGCCCCGCCTGTGCCGGTCTTTTTGCGGACAAAGATGCCGCGCCGAAATGTGCCCTCGAATTCCAGCTCCATTATGCCTGGAAGTTTGCTGTTGACGTCTTTGAGGTATTTTTTTGCTGCCGGGGTTATGTCTGATGCCGGATCTATGAGTTTCAAAAAGACGCTGTCAGTATCGCCGTAGACCACTTCGAAGCCATGGGTTTCTGCGAGATCTATCACTTTGTGGATGTAGTACCTGCCGTATGCTGTGACTGATTCGCCGCATTCGCGGCGGTACCATCTCGAGCCTGAGAACCCGAGGTAGCCGTAGAATGCGTTTGAGACGGTTTTCAGGGCATACTGCTGCGCATAAAGGTCTGTGTATTCTCCGGTGCCTTGCGGGATGGTTTTCATTTTCTTTTTTATGCGCACTCTTTTGTCAATGAGGTCGTTCAGGACTTCCGGGATAAAGCCTGCTTTTTTTGTGCAGAAGTAGTAGTCTGTGCCTGGCACCTGGTTTTTTTTTGTTTTTTTGCAGCATGAGCACATTATGGTTTCAGGGTCAATGTTGTGCGATATGATGATTGACGGGTACAGTGAGCGGAAGTCAAATACTGCTATGTTCTCGTGGAGGCCGGGCTTTGGCTCCACAACGAATGCGCCGACAAAAGCGTTGATTTTGCGGCGCTCCTCTATTGCTTCTCTTGTCGGCCTGTTCGGGATGATTATGCTCATTTCTGATGCCCTTCTCATTGCATAAGACTCGACAAGCTGGCCGTAGGTCATCCTGCATACGTCTCCCGGGACCTGGCCTGTGAGGCGCGAGAGTGCGAAGATGTTTGGGAGGATGAGATTTGACAGCTTTAATGTGAGGCGCGAGTCGTGGAGGCAGTATTCTGCGAATTTGTCGAGGTTTTTCTTGTGCAGCCAGTTTTCTTTCATCTGCTCCCAAGTCATTTCTTTTTTGCGCTCGCCTAAAAGCTCATTTGCGACTGCGTCAAGTGTCATGACATCAGATTTTATGGTTGCTCTCATGATGACTGAGATGAACTGGTATATGTCGATGTGGACGCGGCCGCGGGTTACTGCCGGTGTTGCGCGGCCTTTTGCCTGGAAGATGACTTCGCGCCTGTCGCGGCCGAGGTCCAGGTTTATGCTGTATTTTTTTGAGCGGTCGCGAAGTACAGGCATATCAAATGTGTCGCCGTTATAGGTTACGATGAAGTCCGGGTCCTGTTGTTTTATTATTTCTATGAGTTTTTGTATCAGCTGTTTTTCGTCTTTGAGGGTTATTGAATGGGGATAGTTGTCTTTTTCGTATCCCAGTACTTTTTTGTAGCCGGAGCTTGTGTAGACGCTTGCAAGGATTATTTTCTGCGATGCGCCTTCCTGCATTGTCTCGAGGTCAAATGCAAGTACTTTTGGGCTGTAATCCTGTACTTTTGATTTTTTGAATGATGATGCAAGGACAGGGATGTCGCAGTCCACAGTGCCCGCAAGTGTGTCTTTTATTTCTGCGCCTGTAACTTCTGTGAATGTCATTGGCAGGAGCTTTTTGTCCATGAGGTATCTGCGGAAGAAGAGGATGTCGAACTCGAATTTTTTTTTGAGTTCGGGCCAGTCTTTTATCGCATCTTTTACTTTCGGGACATGCCCGGGGAGGTTGCAGAAGACTTTCAGGAGATTTGTTTTTGATGTTCCAAGCGTTTGTTTTTCGGGTTCTACTCTCTTTACTGTAATCTCTTCACCATTATCTAAAAATTTGAGCTTTTCAAGGTTTTTCCTGAGCGCAGCCAGGGATTTCGGCAGGACATAGAAGTAGGGCTCAAAAGTTTTGTCGAATGCTACTATTGAGCGGCCGTCTTTTAAGCGGCCATAGATGCGGACTACAGGGGCGCCGTCAACTACTGTGTAGTCTGCGTCGAGCAGGAGCATATTGTATTTGCTGTGGTTATTGCGCAAGGGCATGATTGTTGTTGGAATTGTAAGTTTTTATAGGTATAGAGTTTTGGAATTGAGATAATTATTTTTCTCTGGTTTTTGGCTTACTATGTATTTTCTGGATTATCCCTGAGAGGATAAAACTAACCACTATGATTAAAAAAACTTCAAACACTGCTATGACATAAAAATCAATTTTTGATGGAAAACCTTCTGAAAATATTGTAGAAAATTCATTGGGACTTAAAAAATAGCCTGAAAACACTCCGCAAAGAAGCGAAAGCAGAGCGTATCCACGCTGTTAGATGAAGTCACGCATTATCCCTCATTTTAGTGAACGAACATATTCCAACAACTCTTTTATATTTTCTTTCTTAGTAAAGTCCATTGGTTTTGAGTATGCCGCCAACATACCTTTTTCATCTGATGTTTTATCCCGTTTTAATTGTATTCTCCACTTAAATAAAGTCATTAATATTTTATTTGTAAAGTTCAATTTATTAAAATCAAATCCTCCACGAAAATAATAAAATTGTATTTGTTTTTGTTCCTCTAGTGAAAAATTACTATCCATTACCTCACAGATTGTACTTTCTCTTGGTGGCGATGCCCCGGTTGCGAAGATGATAATATTCTTATCTCTTAATTTGTTGAGGTTATTTTTTATGATATTTACTCCGCTTATTCCACCCGCATGTAAACTACCGCCATATATGATAATCTCATATTTAAGCAATTTATCAATATCTATTTTTTTTGCCTCTAATAAGTCTGCTCTTAATTCTTGTGCAATCCATTCAGCATATTTTTTAGTAAAACCGGACATTGATTTATAGACAACAACTGTTTTCATCGTTCCTCTATTCCTCCTGATATCATTATTGTTTATTCAATCGTATTTCGCGCGATTTCATTTAACGGATGAGGATAAAAGAAGTTGCGACCGCAGGGAGCAATTTGGACGGAACGAAGTGGAGTCTTTTATCCTTTGTTGTGCGAGTCCGTTAGGACCAAATTGCGGTAGCAATTTGAGTTGCGAGCCTTCTGAATTTTTAAGGATTTATACACGCTTTTGGCCTTTTCCATTCTTTACATTCGGAACGATTACACTTACCAACAAAATAATCATACTCCGAGCATTCAGAATCATCATCAAAAACACAGACAGCATATTCTGTTTTGCCTTTGCCTAATGGGTCGTAAGATTTAGTTTCTATCCTAAACCCCTGCCGTTCACAAAAAGTAAACTTTTGACCACATTTTCCATTAAAGAAATTCCATATTTCACATTCTGTTCCATCTGTGAAAATACAGATACCATATTGACCGTTCTCATTGTTTCTTACTTCATATTGATAGCTCAAATTCTTACAATAGACGGCACCGGCATTATTATACATTAGATAATTTGTAATACTATCATCCATTGCGGTTCCAATTGATTTCCGCAACGTAAACATATTAATTGCTAGAAATATAATTATACAAATTAGTAAAATTCCATAAATTATCAAAATTTTATTAAGCAATTTTTTGTATGTCATAAGTTCAATTATATCGCATTAAATTTATATAATTCCCTTTGTGACTGTGGGCTCGCAATTTCGCCTAACAACTTATATCCGAACTGAGTTCGCATGTAGATTCTTATACTTGGGCTTTTTTATCTTTGATAAAATCAGTATTCCTTGGAGATAGCCTTGTACGCGTCCCTGAAAGGAATTCCTTTTTTTACTAAATCGTACACTTTCTCTGTCGCATAGAGTTCTTCTGTGAGTGCGCTCTTGCACCGTCCTCCATTTACCTCCAGCTTTTCAAATACATGCGCCATTATTGAAACACAATCCTCTGTGATGTCAAATCCTTTCATTGTCGGCTCTTTTGTCAGCTGGATATCATGATTATAGCCGGATATCAGGTTGGCTGCCATGGATTTTACCTGGAACTCGTATGAGAGCACAACATGGTACTTCGCCCTTACCAATTCAAGAACATCCGGATTTTTCTTCTGGGGCATGATTGAGCTTCCTGTGCAGAGTTCCTGTGGGAGTTCAAAATAGCCGAATTCAGGCATGCTGAAGATGATGAGGTCTGATGCGATTTTATTCAGGTCGAACATAATCTGCGTCAGGGAATGGAGGATTGTTGATTCGAATTTGCCCCTGCTTGCCTGCGCATATATCGGGTTCTGTTGGACTTTTTTGAACCCAAGTAATTTGGCAGTATATTCCCGGTCTATGTCAAGGGGTATGCCGTAGCCTGCCGCGGTTCCAAGAGGGGACTGGTCTATCAGGTCTAGGGTAAAATCGATTAATTTTATGTTGTCTTTCATGGAATCCACAAAAGAATCGCTCCAGAGACTGATGGATGAAGGCATTGCTTTTCTTGTGTGGGTGTAGCCCGGGAGTTTTGTTGTGCCGTATTTTTTCCTGAACTTCGAGATTGCCCTGATTAAGTTGCCTACATTGTCTTTGCAGCCATTCAGCTCGTCTTTGTAATAGAGCCTCAGGGCAACCAGGACCTGGTCGTTTCTTGATCTTGCAGTGTGTATTTTTTTCCCTGCATCTCCAAGAGTTTTTGTCAGGTGGGCCTCAATTGCTGTGTGGCAGTCTTCCTGCTCTTTTTGTATTTTGAACCTGCCTTTTTTTTCAAGGCTGATTATGTTGTTGAGCTCTTTTATGATGTCTTTAGCCTCGCCTTTTTTTAAGATGCCTGTTTTTTCAAGCATTTTTGCATGGGCTATTGATGCTATGCAGTCGTATTTTATCAGCTTCCGGTCAAGGATATAGTCGTTTGAGACTGTGAAGTCTTCTATCTGCCTGTCCAGCTTGTATTCTTTTTCCCAAAGTTTCATGCGCATCATCTTTTAGTGTTTGTCTTTTGCAAAACCGCGCTGTAAGCCTTCAGCCTTACTGCGTTTATGTTTATGAACCCTTTTGAGTCAGTCTGGTCGAATCCGCCCTCAATATCCATGCTTGATAGTTCCTGGTCGTAGAGGGATGTTGGGGATTCTCTTGCTATTACCGATACGTTCCCTTTGTACAGGGATAATGTTACTTTTCCTGTGACATGCTCCTGGCTTTTGTTGATAGCAGCCATCAGGAATGCCATTTCCGGCGAGTACCAGAAGCCGTTGTATATGAGTTCTGAGAATTTCGGTGTGAACATGTCTCTTAGATGCATTACTTCCCTGTCCATGGAAATGCCTTCAAGGTCTCTTTTTGCCTGCCAGAGGATGGTTGCGCCAGGGGTTTCATAGACTCCTCTTGATTTTATGCCAACAAACCTGTTTTCGACCATGTCCAGTCTTCCTACACCGTTTTTCGAGGCCAGATGGTTGAGATACATGAATAATTCAAGCGGGCTTGTTTTTGTTGTATTGTCATTTTTGTTTACAACCTTTACAGGGTTTCCTGATTTGAAGTGGATATCGATTATTGTTTCAGTATCAGGAGCGTTTTTTGGAGATGCAGTCCTGCAGAATACATCTTCAGTAGGTGAATAATTCGGATCTTCCAAAATTCCTGCCTCGTGGCTGATATGCATGAGGTTTTCATCCTCACTGTACGGCTTTTTCTTTGATGCTGTTACAGGGATGTTGTATTTTTGCGCATAGTTTATCATGTCTGTTCTTCCTTTGAATTCTTTTAGAAATTCCTGGTCTTTCCATGGTGAGATGACTTTTATTTTCGGGTTAAGGGCATAGTATGTGAGTTCGAATCTCACCTGGTCATTGCCTTTGCCTGTCGCACCGTGGGATACATACTGTGCGTTCTCTTTTGCTGCTATTTCAAGCTGTCTTTTTGCAAGCAGCGGCCTTGCAAGTGATGTTCCAAGAAGGTATCTTCCTTCATAAAGCGCGTTCCCGCGAAGAGCAGGGAATATGAAATCTGTGACAAATTCCTGCTTCAGGTCTTCAATGTAGACTTTTGTTGCGCCTGTTTTTAGTGCTTTTTTTTCTACTTCTTTGAAATCTTCAATCTGCCCTACGTCGCCTACGAAACAGATTACTTCGTATCCTTTGTTGATCAGCCATTTGAGGATTACTGAGGTGTCCAGTCCGCCTGAGTATGCTAATACTACTTTCTTGCTTGCCATGATTGTTTCACCGTATTTGTTTTTAGTTCTACTTGTTGCGCTTTTTTTAAATAGTTTGCTGAATTTATGAGTGAAGTCGGGCATTTTAGCGGTTGTGCGGATAAAACTATTAAACAATTAAACATCTAAAATAATTATGCTTTGGGTTTTGTTTGCATTTTTGGGTGCATTTTCTGAATCTTTGAAGGATGTTTTTTCTAAAAAAGCGCTCGATAGCGTCAAAAATATCGATGAATATGTCGCTGCATGGTCTATGAGGTTTTTTGCGCTGCCTTTTCTTTTGTCTTTGCTTTTATTTGTTGAGATTCCTGTGATTGGAGAAGGCTTCTGGATCGCATTACTTGTTAGTGGAGGGTTAAACACTATTACTACAATACTTTATATGAAAGCACTAAAAGCTTCCGATATATCAATCACTGTACCGATGGTTACGTTTACACCGCTGTTCTTATTGATTACGTCGCCGCTTATTCTCGGCGAGTTTCCCGGTGTTTGGGGGGTTGTTGGGATTGTTTTGATTGTTCTTGGGTCGTATATGCTGAACATAAAGAAGATACATGAGGGGTTTTTTGCGCCGTTTAGAGCATTACTTCACGAAAAAGGTCCAAGATATATGCTTCTTGTTGCTTTTATATGGAGCATTACATCCAATTTTGATAAAGTAGGTATAATAAACTCATCACCTGTCTTCTGGACTGCATCTCTTAATCTGTTTTTGACTATGACACTTTTGCCAATAATGCTTCTAAAGTCTTATTCCTGTACCACACAGGTTAAAAAGAATATAAAAGTGCTTTTGCCTATTGGATTTTTCACTGCAATAATGCATATATTTATTATGACAGCATTAAGTTTAACGTTAGTTGCTTTTGTCATATCTATAAAAAGGACGAATGCTTTGTTTGGCGTCATGTGGGGAAAGTTGATTTTTAAGGAGAAGGATATTAAGGACAGACTAGCTGGCGCTGCGATTATGGTTGTTGGTGTGGTTTTGATTACTTTGTTCTAGACAGGCGCCCCGTTTTTCATTACCAGTTTGTTGTCGGCGTAGAGGTTGCCGTTGCGCCCGCGCATTATCTTTATCATGTCCAAATGGGAGGATGCAAGGTTCTTTCCATGAAAGGGGCCGAGGTTGAATCCGATTGCTATGTGGATGCTCCCGTAGATTTTTTCGTCTACTAT
>JAIWAJ010000008.1:0-14491 GCA_048634435.1 Methanosarcinales archaeon | reverse complement strand
GAAAAAGGTACTTCCTGCTGATTGGGCGTATAACAGGGAAAGGGCTAAGTTGCTTGTGCATTAGTTTGCCTTCGTTGGTTATTGTATTGGTTTATAGGATATGTTGGGTGCTGTGAGTGATGCAGTCGCCCGCATGACTTTAACCTATATAAGATTTTGTATTTATAGTATAGTATGTCGCTTATTCTGGGAGATGATACAAAAAATGCAGTGTTGCTGAGGTGCGATAGACTTGAGCTCAATGGATGCGAAAAGGAAGGTGCAGGCGCTTGCTGATATGGCTGCTTACGTGGCAAAAGCGATTGAAAAGGAGAGAGGGCATATTAAAGTTGTGAGCCATTTTGACTGCGACGGCATCTGCGCGGGCGCGATTATCTATAAGACCCTGAAGTACCTTGACAAGGATTTTGATATCAGTTTTGTGAAACAGCTTGGAAAAGATGAAATAGTCGAACTTTCGCATGAGAAAAATTCTATGCTGATATTTTGCGATGTCGGCTCCGGGCAGCTTGATATGATTAAGCACTATATCTCAAAGATACCTGTTGTTGTGCTGGACCATCACCCGCCTGAAGGGTGCGCATGGGGTAAATTATACCATCTTAACCCGCATTTTGTGGGCATTGACGGCTCTAATGAAATAAGCGGCGCAGGAGTGTGTTATGTGCTTGCAAGGAGCCTGTCAGTTCAGTCAAAAAAACTGATTGACCTTGCTATTGTCGGTGCCTGCGGGGATGTACAATATCAAAATGGTGAGTTTTCGGGGGTTAACAGGCTTCTTTTAGAGGATGCTGAATACAGCGGAGCCATCAGGTGCGAAAAGGGCCTGAAGCTGTTTGGAAGATATACAAAACCTATTCATAAGGCAATAGAGTACTCAACAGATCCTTTTATCCCGGATGTTTCAGGGAATGAATCAGCTGCTGTGCAGTTTCTTTCTGAGCTCGGGATCGCTGTTGTGGACAGGAAAGGGAAATGGAGACGACTGTGTGACTTATCAAAGGATGAAGAAAAAAAGCTTGCGACGGTGCTTGTTCTTGAAAACATCTCCGAGGGAGGTACAGCAGGTGACCTTATAGGCACGATTTATGTGCTTAAAAACAACTATGACATCAGGGAGTTTTCAAGTGTGCTTAATGCATGCGGAAGGCTGGAAAAACCTGCTGAGGGGCTCAGGATATGTATTGGAGCAGGTGAGAATATTGATAAGATACTTCATGAGTATCGCAAAAAGATTGCTACTGCTGTCTTTTGGGCTAAAAAGAACATGGCGAGTTTTGTTGTCACTAAAAGTGCGACTTACATTCCTGCAGGCGGGAATATTGATGAGAATATTATTGGTACTGTGGTTTCGATTCTTCTGAAAAAGGATGTTAAGACAGATGTTGTGGTCGGTTTTGGAAATGCGGGCAGAGATTGGGTCAAAGTTTCGGCAAGAGCTAAACCAAAAGCGGTCGGCGTGGATCTGGGGAGTGTCGTCAGGAAAGTTGTTGAGAAGCTTGGGGGCGAAAGTGAAGGGGGAGGCCACTCTCATGCTGCAGGGGCTAAGATTCCAAAGGGGTCTGAGATGAAGTTTGTTGAGCTTGCAGAGGAGATTCTGTGATTATCAGTACCAAGATTTATAAAATTAATCTTTAATATTTAGTCAGTAATCATAGTAATGCGCAAACAGACGGTTATAATTCCAGATTCTTGGAGTTTTTGATTGCATATAAAGTATGACCCGGCAATCAAAAAGCTTAGGATTCTCCAATTATCACCAATATCCTATGATTTTTGAGTTATTGACTAAACAGAAGGTGTTTTTTATCGCTGAAACGACTACAGACAGGAGAGCAGGCAAGGTAAAGAAGGACACATGGTCCAAGAAAAAGTGGTATGCTATAATGTCGCCTGAGTTTCTTGGAGGCAAGGAGATTGCAGATACCCTGGCGCTGAAAGAGAAAGATGTTATTGGCAGGAGCATTGTTCTTCCCCTGAGTGAACTGACCGGTAATTTCAGGGATTTTAAGGTTAAAGTCAGTTTAAGAGTCAAGAGTGTTAAAGGAAATGAAGCGCATACTGAGTATGTTGGCCAGGAGTTGCTCAGGGACCAGATTCTGAGGGTTATCAGAAGATGGTCATCAAGAATTGATTCTGTTGACGATATCACGCTGAAGGATTCTGCAAAGTTCAGGATTAAGAGTTTGACTGTGAGTGCGCGAAGGATAAATACTTCAACAAAGGATGAGATACGTCATGCTGTTTCTGAAGGTATAAAGGAATATGTGAGCGCGAGAACAACAGACCAGGTGGTCAGTGATATCAATTGCTCAAAGCTCCAGAAGACGATTGTCGCTAATGTGAGGAAGATTTATCCTATCAGGACCGTTGAAATCAGGATGATCCAGAAGATTTAGGGTTTTTTTCTATAGTTAAGGCAAGAAATGAATGAGCAAACTTCAACAAAAAACCAATTTGCCTTAATCTATATGGCAAGGCACAATCCTCAATTTATTCGTGCCTTGACTATATAATTTATATATAATAGACAACCATATATTTTGCATGAAAGTTGTTTTTGGTGAGGTTGTTGCGAAGGTTAAGCCGGGCAGGGCTGAGGTGCGCGCATCTTTTGAGCTGTTTTCCCGCATAGCGTCTTTTGTTAAAAAGGAGTATGGGCTTTCTGCCAAGCTTATGGGGTCTGTTGCCAAGGATACTTTTCTTTCAGGTGACAAGGATCTTGATATTTTTGTGTTTTTTCCTGTCTCTTTTTCGCGCAAGGAACTTGAGAAGAAAGGGCTTGAGATTGGGAAGGGGGTTTTTGAGAAGTTCGGGTGCAGGGATTATACGGTTTCGTATGCTGAGCATCCTTATACGAAAGGAGTTATTGAAGGATATGAGGTGGAGGTTGTGCCTGCATATAGTATCAAAAGCACGAAGAAGCTTAGGAGCGCTGTTGACCGGACACCGTTTCATACTGAGTATGTTCTTTCCAATCTTAAGAACCATGACGAGGTCAGGATATTCAAGAGGTTTCTCAAGGGGATTGGATGCTACGGGTCTGACCTTAAGACAGAGGGGTTTTCAGGATATTTGTGCGAGCTTCTGATTATCCATTACAGTACGTTCAGGAAGGTTATTTCTGAAGCACAGAAGTGGAGGGAGCAGCAGATTATTGATGTTGAAGGCCTTTATTCCCAGAGTGACAATAAAAAAGTTAAAAGGATATTTCGGGATCAGCCGCTGATAGTTGTTGACCCTGTTGACAAAAAGAGGAATGTCGCTGCTGTGCTTTCAGTGGAGAAGCTTGCGCGGTTTATGATACATGCAAGGAAGTTTGAGCAGAAACCAGAGCAGAAGTATTTTTTTGCTAGGAAAAGGCAGATTGATACTGCGCAGGTTGTCAAGTCATGCGATGAGAGCGGGATGAAGATATATGCTGTTGTTTTTGAGAGGCCGGATGTTATTGAAGATGTGCTGTACCCGCAGCTTCGTAAGATGCTTTTGAATTTTGGGGGTTTTTTGGGGCGTAATGATTTTAAGGTTGTTGATTCATGGGTGTTTGCTGATGGGGAATGCGGTGTTGGTTTCAAGGTTATGAATACGAAGGTCATGAAGCACAAGGTTGTGAAGGGGCCGTCTGTGTTTAATCCGCTTAAGCACCAGGACGGGTTTATTAAGACGCATAAGAAAGTGTGGCTTGAGGATGACAGGTACATTGCTGAGGTTAAGAGAGACTGCTGTCTTATTGATGAGGGCATCAGGATGTTTTTTGGAGGATCTTTGAAAGCGCTTGCAGATAAGGGTGTGCCTATGAATCTTGCAAAGATGATCTGCAAGGGGTTTAAAGTTCTCTCTGGCAGGCAGGTTTTGAAGATTAAATCCGCTGAGTTCTGGTGCGGGGCTGAAAGGGAGAACATTAAATAAATTATATTCTCTATAAACTGTTTATGAAGTTTGTTGCTGTACTTTCCGGCGAGTGTGTTGAGCTTTCCCTCGCTGAGCTTGGCGCGCATGTTGAGGCGCAGGGCTCCGGGTTTAAAGTTTGTGATAGAGCAGATAGAGTTGTTGTTTTTGAGGCAGATGATGGGGTTGATTTCTCAGGGATTGCGCTTGCGCATGAGGTGTGCTTGTTTTTCGGGAATCACCTGGATGATGTTGATACTGCAATGCTTGACGGGAAAGTGAAGGTGAGGGGCAGGAAGGTTGGCAGGGATGTTTCTTTAAGTGTGTCTGATGTTGAGAAGAAAGTTGGCAAGAGATTGTGTGATAATGGGATTAAGGTTGATTTTTCCAGCGGGTGCGTTGCAAGGGTTTATGTGACTTCTGACAAGTGTTATTTTGGAAAGGTTGTTTGCACGATCGACAAGAAAGCGCTTCAGGCGCGTGATGCGAAGTTCAGGCCGTATTTTGCGGCAGGAACTATTAATGCGATATATGCAAGATCTTTTGTCAATCTTCTTCGGTGCTCTGAAGGTGATCTAGTTGCAGACCCTTTCTGCGGCTCCGGCGCGTTTTTGATTGAGGCAGGGCTTATGGGGATGGATGTTTTCGGCTGCGACATATCGAAAAAGCACATTGAAGGCGCATTGAAGAATCTTTCGCATTACGGGGTTGAAAGGTGCGAGGTTGTGGTGATGGATGCGCTTGATTGCGGCTGCTTAAAGAAGAAGTTTGACGGGGTTGTGTGTGATCTGCCGTGGGGCAAGAGTACGGTTATGAAGTATGGGAAGGAAGAGCTTGTGCGCGGGTTCATGGGGATTTTGCCCAAGATACTTAAGAGGGGGAAGTATGCGGTTGTGGCATGTGATATGCCTGAATTATGGCATCCGCCTGAGTTGAAGCTTGTTGATAAGTTCGAGATTTATGTGCACCGGTCTGCAAAGAGGTATGTGTGGGTGTTTCAGAATGTTTGAAGCCAGGTTTAAGTTAAAGCATAAAGGGTGCTGGACAGGTGGTCTTTCCCGGTTTAAAAGTGAGTTTGTTACGCATATTACTGTGAGTCTCACGAAAGATTATGTGCAGGACATTACTGAAGTGTTCTTTGCTAATAAGGAAGAGGCGCCTCTGATAAAGAAATATTTCAGTAACAGTAGATTGATTAAAAAACATGAAATTCTCCAGGAGAGTGATAAGAAATTACTGGTACAGATATTTACAGACACTTCCAGAATCAAATCTGTTGTTCATACTGTTCTGAAAAATAAATGTTTTGTTTCAAATAAAGTTCCGCTGGTTGATGGCTGGGAAATCTGGACAATTGCATCACCAGATAAGAAAGATATCAGGAATGCTGTTGATGACATTAGAAAACAGGGGAATTTTAAATTACTTAAAATAGCAAAATCCAGTTTTGATGGGTTTAATCTTTCTGAGAAACAGGAGACGGCTATTAAGACGGCTGTTGCATTGGGTTATTATAATTTTCCAAGAAAAATATCAGCACAGGAGTTGGCTCAGAGACTTAAAATTGATAAGTCTACCCTGCTTGAGCACCTGAGAAAAGCTGAGATTAAAATTATGAACAGGGAATTTGGAGTATAATGCCCCGCATGAGGGGGTATAAATACTTGTATTTACGGGTTCTATAATGTGTCATGGCAAAACACATAGGAATTGTTGGCGGACTGAGTCCTGAATCCACAACAGAGTATTATAGAATAATAACGCGAGGGTATAATAAGAAAGCTGGTGGATTGAATTTTCCTGAGATGACTATCAGAAGTGTAAATATGCGGGAAATTGTAGATTTGTTTAATCAAGGCAGATGGGACGATATGGCTGACATTATTGTTTCTGCAATCCATGATTTACAAAAAGCAGGAGCAGACTTTGCAGCTATTGCTACTAATACTCCTCATAATGCTTATGAGAGAATCAAGGAAAAATCTCCTCTTTATGTGTTGAGTATTATGGATGCAACTGCAAGAGAAATCCAGAAAGACGGCTATAAGAAAGTAGGGCTGCTGGGGACAAAACCGACGATGGAGTATGGTTTTTTTCAAAAGACATTTAAAAAGTATGGCATTGAGACAGTTACACCAGATGAAGGAGACAGGAATTATGTGGATCAGGTGATATGGAATGAACTCGTGCATGGAAAAATAACAGAGGAGGCAAAGAAAGGGTACCTGGCCATAATAAATAAGATGGTTAAGAAAGGAGCAGAGGGTGTGATACTTGGCTGTACGGAAATACCTCTTTTGATAAAACAGGAGGATTGTCCTGTGAAAATTTATGATACTACTGCAATTCATGCAAGAGCAATTCTGGATTATGCTCTTGGGGATTATAGTGCAGATTAATGAATAAATGTCAGGGTAAAAGCGTGTCTTGGTTGTATATTTCAGTTCTTTTTTTGGAGCATTATGCATGTGCTGTGGATGCATTCTATGCCGTGGGTTTTGCAGTAGCTGATCGCTTTTTTGCTTTCGCTTCCCGGCTGCATCCATGCTTTTTTGATTTTCAGGTGGTTCAGTTCCTCAAGGACTTTTTCTGTGACTTGCGGGGGCACTATGAAGATGACGACATCGATTTTGCCATTGCAGGTTTTTAGTGTCTTGTATGCTTTTATGCCCTGGATATTTTCTTCTTTCGGGTTTATCGGGATGATTGTGTATCCTGATTCTCTTAGGTTTTTCAGGACCTTGTAGCCGTATTTTGTCGGGTTGTTTGATGCGCCTACTATGGCGTATGTGTAGGTTTTGTTTATGAAATCTTTAGTCATTATTAATCCTGAGATGTATCGGATATTTAGATTTTAGATAAAACAGCATCAATCTTTTCTTTCAGGACTTCTTTTGGGGCAAATCCTACTATGCGCTCTATCTCTTTTCCGCCATTTGTGATTATAAGGCAGGGGATTCCTGTGATGTTGAATCTGGCTGCAAGATCAGGTGATTCTTCTGTGCTTAATTTTACGAATTTTAGCTTTCCAACATAGTCTTTGCTCAGTTCTTCGAAAACAGGTGCCATCATACCACAAGGGGCGCACCACGATGCCCCGAAATCAATTATTACCGGCGTCTGTGAGCCTGTGACTTCGCTTTCGAAATTATCTGCATTTACCTGTATCATTTGATATCACCTCTACTAATACTATAATTGATAAAGGATTAGTTTGATAAATGTATCTGTAGCCAATATTCAGGCGGGAAATACAGGGTGACTTTAGATAAATATATAACCTATAAGGAACAATATTTTGATAAGATGTGTTGATACCTTGACATATAACCATATGTTTTAAATAAATAAAGATAAAATGGATAGTTGTCTGGAAGGGCAGATAAGCTGTTGAAGAGATGTGAGGGATATGAAGAGATTATATTTTATTGGTTTGCTGGTGATTTTTTTGCTTGTTGGCGCTGGCTACTCAAGCCATATGCTTTCTTCTGAGACGCGGGTTAATATTAGCGGTGTTTTCGATGTTGATGGAAGGAACTGGACTGCGCCAAATGCTACTGAGATTTTTAATTTTACTGTTGTGAATGATGGAGGGTCTAATGATTCTGTTGTTTCGGTTAATATTACTATAGATTCTGCATTTACACTCAATGCATCAACGATTAACAGTAGTAGCAACTTTGCATGCACGAATGCTACTCCATTATTGATAAATTGCACTAATACGTCTGCTGAGGGACTTGGTATCGGGAATACAATGTATGTGTGGTTTAATGTGACAAGCGATTCTGTTGGCAGTGAAATGCCGAATGAATGGATTATAAATACCAGTGACAATGCGACTGGTTTGAACGGGACTGTTTTGTATTCATGGATTGATGGAGCTGTGAGTGAAGCGGCAGAGTTGGATGCGCTTGATGCTTATGTGAATTTGCAGCCAGTGGTCTTGAACTGGACAAATCACAGCGGGTGTGATAATGTTTCGGGGATTCTTAATTATAGGATATATAATTCCACTGGTGGTGCTGTTAATTTTACTGTTTTTGATACTACTGTTGATACGAATTATAGTGTCTCCGGGCTTGTGGAGAACCAGAATCATTCTTTTATTGTTGAGACAAGAGATAAGGCAGAGAATGCTCTTAATTCTTCTTTGGTGTGGACTGTTATTGATACGATTGCGCCAGTGGTTGAGTTAAATACTACAGATAATGAGAACTTTTCATATACTTACTATCCTAGGCTGTATTTTAATGTGACGGATAAATATGATGACAATCTGAGTTGCGAGGTTTTTGTTGACGGGTATCCTAATGGGACAAGTTATATTCAAAATGCAACCGGCGGGTTGAGTATCCAGGTGGATTCGTCTTTGCTCGGGGAAAGTATGGAGTGGTATGTGAATTGTACTGATGATGCCGGGAATACAGGGAATTCTTCAACAAGAGTCTTGAATGTTGTCGGGGCGGATGTTGTTGTTGAGAGTGTGTATTTCAATACTACTGCTGATACGAATCCTATTGCTTCAGATGATATGAAAGTTTTTGCTGTAGTCAAAAATGTTGGGAACAGGAATATCTCTGAAAATGTTACGGTTGCATTCTATCTCGATGGAGATCATTCTATTGGTTCAAGTTTAATATTAAATGAAACGCTGACGGCAGGACAAAATAAAACTGTAAATATTACTTATGCTGGCAGTCTGAAACAATATTTACCAGTGAGTTTTAATCATACACTGAAAGCAGAGGCGACAGCGAACAGCGCCACTGAACTGAACGCAACGAATAATGATGCTTATAACTATTCCCTGTATGTCGGGTATAATGTGACGATAACAAGTATTGATTCTACACGAAATCCGGGAGATAACCTGACGGTTAACCTTATGGTGCGCTATCCTAATGGTACCGGGGTTACAGGAATACCTGAAAAGAACTTCACGGTCATGGATACTTTTAGTCTGACAACCATAACATGGGGTGGTTTGCAATTATCAAAACCCACGGGAGATGGATGGACCGGTCAGAATGTATATAATGACTCTTTCAGTGAAGATGGTGGGGGGACATATTCTTTCAGAATATCGACTTTTAATGATACTTCTATTATAGAAGCTGGAACAACGAGACCGGGACCGCATACAGTCCAGGTTGATATTGAATCAAACATGACTGGCAGGAACTCTAAGGGAAGAAGCGAAGATAGTTATAATCTTACTGCGCCGATGTTTGATATTATATATAAAGTAAGAGGTGAGAGCACTGACCTTAACGGCAATGCGGATCTGGTTGAATCATCAAGTGAGGATTATAATATATATGTTGTAAATAATGGTCATGCAAATCTTACGAGTGTGAATATCAGTGTGACGACTTTCGATACTAATGCACTTTTAAGTGTAACTGAGCATAGCTGTTCCTCACAAAAAGATGTTCCAAATGATGGCAGTCAGGTATATGTATGTTATATCACTGTTACAACGAAAGCCATTACTTCAGATGATTCCAGTGAGATTGATATAGTTGCTTATGGAAGCTATAATGGGAATAGATACAGTTATGATGAGGATGATTTTGTAATCTCTGTGGAGGATAGCACTACAACCACTACAACGGAAACAACGACTACGGGTACGACAACAACAGACACGGATTATCCTAATTGCGCTGTGAATGATGACTGCTTCGGCGATGAGTTCTGCAATTCGCACCTGGTTTGTGAGGAGCTTGATTGCGCTGATGATGAGAAAATACTTGACCATGCATGCGTGAAAAAGGATGTGAGCGCTGCTGTAAAGACAGCGGATTATTCACTGGCTGTTACTGACGGGCCGAGTGAACTTGAAATCGAGCATGGAGAGTCCCGGAACACGACATTCAAGCTGAAAAATAATGGTGAAAAAACACTTACAGAGCTTAAATTTGAGCTGGGACTGAAGGATGCAACTGTAAATATATCTGAGTGGTATGCTGTTCTTTCAAATTATTCAACAACGCTCAAAAAAGGGATTGTTGAATCTGTTAAGGTTGAGATAAATACTGCTGATTTTTCGATCGGGGTTTATGAAATTATTGCGTTTGCAAAGAGTGGTAATGCAAGCGGGAACCTTACATTTACTTTAAAGGTTACTCCTGATGATGATGAAAAGGTTGTGATTAATGATACTATGGTTAAGCTGGATTCAGATTATACGGAAATATATAATCAATTGCAGGTTCTTTTGCATGAGAATGTCAATAATACGAACCTGACTGCGTTGAATGATACTTTGGCAAAGGTTGGAGAGTATCTGATGACTGCAAAACTGGCAATAGAGAGCGGAGATTACCTTTCAGCGTATCAAAACCAGAGGTCAGCAGATTCATTGATGGTTGAAATAAAATCAAAGCTTGATGGGGATGATCTGGTTAAAGGCGAGAAAAAGAGCCACTTGCTTAGAAATAGCCTGATTGTGGTTGTTCTTGCGGTTCTCGGGGTATTTGGATTTCAGTATTACAGGAATATGCAGGAGTCTGGCGGGTACCATCCGGAAAAAGGCTTCAGGATAAAAAAGAAGAGTGAGTTTAGAGAGAAGATAATGGGAGAGATTAGTGCACTGAAAAGGTCGATAAGAGGTAAAAAGGAAATATCTGCGCCGACCTTAAAACCTACCTTAAACTACGCAAGTTACAACAGCAACAAAAAACAGGATAATATCCTTAAGCGGATTGCTGAAAAATTCCGTGCAAAGAGACAGAATCCAAATCAAAAGACTCTGTACGACATTGGCAATGTATATAATAAGAAAGTGAGAAAGAAAAAGGTTTTTTGCTGCTGAATCTGGTAATGTATACTATGAATATTTGCGCACCAAACCCCGGGAGGGTGTTCTATACAAATACAAGAGGTTCCTGAAGGATGATTACGATTAATGACGGTGCTGGCGGCGCTGAAACCGGGGCGCTTATTGAAAAGATGAGGCGCATTCTCTCGGTTAAAGGCGGTTTTTCAGGCATTCTTGATGACGGTGCTTATATAAAAATTGGAGATAAGCACCTCGTTTTTACAACTGACAGTTATACTGTCGACCCCCTGTTTTTCCCTGGAGGGGATATTGGAAAACTGGCTGCTTCGGGAACAATCAATGACCTTTCTGTGATGGGCGCGAAGCCTATCGGGCTTTCTCTTTCGCTCATAATAGAGGAAGGCTTCGCAAGTGATAAGCTGTACAGGATTCTTGAGTCATTTAATAAGGTCTGTAAGATAGTGGATGCGCCTGTTGCTACCGGGGATACCAAGGTTCTTGCGAAAGGTGAAATTCCTGGTATTTTGATTAATACTTCCGGCATTGGTGCTGCTGAGAGGGTTATTCCAAACAGCGGCCTTGAGGCTGGTGACGTGATAGTTGTGTCCGGAGGTGTGGGTGAGCATGGCGCTGCAATTCTTTCAAAACGGTTCGGATATGAGACTTCGCTTGTTTCTGACTGCGCGCCTGTATATGATGTTGTAGATAAGTGCAGAAAATATATCCGGGCATGCAAGGATCCTACCCGAGGGGGGCTTTCTGCGTGCCTTAATGAGCTTGCTTCCCACAGCAAGGTTTGCATTAAAGTGGATGAGGACAGGATTCCAATCAAAAATGAGGTTCGCGTGGTCTGTGAGCTTCTCGGGATTGATCCTCTTCATCTCGCATGCGAGGGGAGAATTGTTTTCGGGGTCAGTGAGAGTGATGCAGATAAGGTGGCCGGGATCTTAAGGAAGTTTGATAAGGATGCATGTGTTATAGGCGAAGTTGTTTCTGGAAAGAAGGTTGTTCTGAGGACTTCAATTGGTGAAAAGTTTTTGAATATGCCAAGCGGCGAGAATGTGCCCAGGATTTGCTGATGCAGTTATCCGGGGTCTTTTTGAGGGAAATCTCTATTTAAATATTGATGCACTAATATTCTCTGGTCCTAAGTTATAGGAAAGATTATAATCACAGGTGATATTATGGCAAAAGACAAAAAAGGCAGCATTGAGGCGCGGAAGGAAAGCCATGTTCGTATTTGCCTCGATAAGGATGTTGAGTCGGATATATCGGCCGGGTTTGATGATGTTGTGCTTGTTCATCATGCGCTCCCTGACATGGATAAGGATGATATTGACCTCAGTTGTGAGTTTCTTGGGAAAAAACTGAAAGCGCCTCTTGTTATTGAGGCTATGACAGGCGGCGCGAAGATTGCAGAGAAGATTAACAGGAATCTTGCAGAAGCAGCTTGCGAGGTTGGTGTTGCCTTCGGTGTCGGGTCTGTGAGGGCGGCTTTGGTTGATGAGAAGCTGTGGAGCACATATAATGTCAGGGATGTTGCGCCAAATTGTCCTATCCTTTCAAACATCGGGCTTGTGCAGCTGATAGATGAATATGATATCAAGGATATCAAGGATTCTTTGAAAGAAATGGGAGGGGCAGATGGCATTGCGATACATTTAAATGCCATGCAGGAAGCTGTCCAGGAAGAGGGCAACGTCAACTGGAAGAATTCTCTTGCGCGATTGAAATACTTCTGCCAGAATCTCGGGATACCTGTGGTTGTCAAGGAGACAGGTGCAGGCATTTCAAGAGAGGCTGCGATAATTATCGAGAAATCGGGTGCGTCGATGATAGACATCGGCGGGCTGGGGGGCACGTCGTTTGGTATGATTGAATATTATCGCGATAAGAAGGGGTCTGGAGCGATGTTTAAAAATTGGGGCATTCCGACAGCATGTTCTATTGTCGAGTGCAGGAGTGCTGTCAGAATACCAATCATTGCATCAGGCGGTGTAAGAAGCGGCATTGATGCAGCAAAGGCGCTGGCTCTTGGAGCTGATTATGTTGGTGTTGCTCTCCCGCTGCTGAAAGCAGCTGCAAAGTCGCATAAGGATGTTGCCGCTGTTCTTTTAAGGATTATTGATGAGATGAGGTCCTGTATGTTCCTTTCTGGCGCCAAAAGCGTTGACGAACTGAAGAGAAAGGATGTTGTGATTCTTGGCAGGACAAGGGAATGGCTCCAGTCGCGCGGAGTCAGGCTTGATAATATTTCTAACAGGGAAAGTATCAACTCACTAAGAGAAAATGTTAAATTCTAGAATGTTAGCTGATTTATCCACGACATTGGATATTCATAAAAGAGTTTACCCACCATACTGCTTCTGTCTGCTCAAAACCGCCTGCGTCCAATATTGGATCGCCGTTAATATCCACGATAATCAACTCATCCTGATACGGATCACTTGACTCTCCGAAAGGGATCCTGCTCTCAATCAGCGCCGCTGCTGTTTCATTGCTCGCATGACGCTCAGTATATACATCACACATGATATCCTTGCATTTTTGCGGTGTCAGGCGGCTATTTCTACTAGAACCCCAGTTACATTCTATTAACGTAAAACAATATACTCTGTCTTCAGATACACCATATGCACTTACGTGCCCTACCTCGCCGCGTGTCTTACCATTTTTATTGAGATCAATATCATAATATTTCTCACAATAATGTAATGCTTCCGCAGGAACAAAGTCGCTGTCTATATACCTTTGGCATAGTGAACTACATGCCAGGCGATACTGATCCAATTCAATGCCTTCAGTTCCGGGAGGATCGCTGAGATTCATCTTGTCCATGAATATTTTGATGACAACTGCTGCAACCACAAGAAGTATTATTAGCCCGATTATCATTTCCAGGGACATCTGCCCCTTTCTTTTATTTCTTTGATTTAGGTTTTTTAGTAAAATAAACTCCACCTTTCACATTTACTTCTTTATTTGGTATATGTTGTATATAAAGATTTATGTCTGTTTGTTTGCAACTCTCAGGTAATCACTTTAACGGCGCGGTTTATGTATTTTATTTCAACTGTGTCTCCTTTTTTAATTGTATTTTTATGCACAATCCAGATGAGCTGGTCTTTTGTGCCGCAGGATTTCCCTCTGATTGATGAATAATCTATTATTTTGCCTTTTGAGTCTATCACTTTTGAGTTTTCAAGCGCATCGCAGATGAACCCGCTGGCTTCCATGTTGTCTGTTATATCTGTTTCAGATATTTCCCCCACAAGTGATGATATTTTCAGCTGATAGCAGGGCATTGTAAGATTGGCGTAGGCTTTATTATTCTGGTAGCAGCTCACGATATATTCTACAAGACGGTCCTCTACAGCAGATTTTTCTCTGAAATTTATGTGCGCTGAATCAATGGGCGCAACCCGGTTTTGGATGCACGCTCTTGGAAGTGGAGGCAGTTCATCTCCCTGCGGAAGTATCTTATAGACGTTGCTGTATACTGCGCAGAAAATACCGCCTGTGGGCTGGGTGTAATAGTTTATGTAGACTGCAAGCATTATCAGTGCACCTATTAACGCAAATATGAGGTATGCTATTTTTTGCGGGGATATTCCTTTTTTTATTGTAGGACGAAATATACCACGCAATAAAAAAGCTTGAAAATTGCACAAATGGAACAGTAAATTTTCATGATTCTTCATAAAGTATCATCTATTTTTGTTATTTCCAGCTTGTTTTTAAATCCATCATATGTTATTTTGAATGTGGTATTTGTATTTTCTTTGGCAAGGTATCTTCCCTTGCCTGAAAATTCTA
>JAIWAJ010000007.1:0-14559 GCA_048634435.1 Methanosarcinales archaeon | reverse complement strand
AACAGGGTTAATTTAATTGATAATAAATCTAAGTGGTGTTCCAGTTGGAATCAGGTGGAACAAATGAACAAAGCTTTTGACCTATTTATTAAGAAAGGTCCTAGATTAAAAGAAGCTCATTGGATGCTCGGGGGCTGTTCTGTTATTCACAGAAATCTTTTTACAAAGGTACCTTATGATATCAGAATACCCCGGGGAGAAGATATGGATTATCTAGTTAATGCTAAGATGTGGGGGTTTAATATATTCTTTGACAGGAAATTTTTTATAAAACATGAACCAGTACCTTTTGGACATCCTTTATGGAAGATGCATAGAACAAACATTTATAGATTTATTTATCAGAGGCAAAAGATTAGACAACAAAGAGTGCATAAAAATATGTTCAAAGTAGAAATCAAAGATATGGCTCCATATACCTCAACATTTATCGGTAAAAATCTGGATAGCAAGATAGAAAAAAGCTGCAAAATAATGGCAGAGCAATATAAACTTATAGGAGATACCTTTTCTGCAGCACAATGTTTGGAAAGTGCTATACTTGCAAAACCAGAGCACCTACCAAAGTACAATGTTTTTGATCAATTATTGCTATTGCAGAGTAAATGGGTGTCTTTTTCTGAAGTGTTTGAGAAGAAGGAAATAAAAAGTGCTCTAAAGAAATGTCTGTTAGTTTTTAATTAATTGGAAATTGCCCTTTTGAGAATAAGAGAGAATTCCCGTTTTCTAATTGAGAAAATTAAATTTAATTGCGTATAAAATCTGGGATTTAGAGAAGTTTTTGGCGTATCCAAAAATTTGGATGGAAAAACCTGCGAGGTTTTGGTTGCGCGAAAAATTTTATCTGGCGCCCATGGCTTCTTTGTCTCTTCGCATCTTTTCCTGTATCGCGTAGCTTGCCGGGTCGTTTTTGTATGCTGCTATCAGCTCGCTGCCCAGGCTTTCTGCTGCGTTTTTTTTGGTTTTTACGCATCTCTGGTATGAGCCCTGAGCGATGTGTTTTAGGGCGAGGTCTACTCTTCTTTGGGGGGCGGTTACTACTGATTCTCTTGCGAATATACCGCCGCGCTGGTATGTGAGAACTTCTTCGAAAGGGGCTGAGTTTTCTATTGCCTTTACCAGAACTTCGACCGGGTTCTTTTTGGTCTTTTCTTCAATCATGTGGAATGCGTCTATTACTATTTTTGCTGTTTTTGTCGTGGTGCCTACGATGTGACCGCTTGTGAATTTGTGCTTTTTGCCTTTGTGACCGGCGACGAACATTTTGTTTATAAGGCGCTCTGTGATGTTCAGCTTTGATTTGTAGAACGGGTTTTTTGCGTGGCGCCCGCCGCTTTTTGGGACTATCGTCGGGGTCAGGTTTATGCAGTTTACCAGACCGGGGTCTGATACTTTTATGCCTTCTGTGCTCCATGTGTTGAATAGTTTTATTTCTGTCATGCTATCGTCTTATTTATTATTTGCTTGGTCTTTTCTTCTTGCCTTTTATGAGTTCGTTCAATGATATGTCGTTTACCTGTATGACTTTCCATTTTACTGAGGGGAGGGATCCTTTCGGGCCGGATTCTGAGCCGCCGATTCCTTCGAGGAGGACTTCGTCATGTTCCTGTACGTGGTTTATTGCTCCGGTCAGGGGGCAGAATGCTGTTATTTGCTTGCCGTTTTTGGTTAGCTGAACCCGCACGCATTTTAGCATGCCTGAATGCGGCTGTTTTGCTTCAAGCTGCCTTTTTTCGAGGACTATGCCTTTTGCCTGGGCTGCGCCTTCCAGAGGGTCTGTTTTTTCTTTGAGCCTGAGTGTCTTTCTTGCGAAGTCTATTGATTTCCATTTTTTCTTTATTCTGTTCTTTTTCAGGTTTCTTCCTGCGTATAGTCCACCAGGCATTTTTGTCACCATTTTATTGTCTAAATTATTTTTATGTTGTCAATATTGTGCTGTCTTTTTAAAAACGTTTTGATTATATTTATATTTTTTCCGCCCCTGCCTATTAAGAGGCCTTTATCTCTTTTTTCTATTTCGATGCTTATTGTCTTTTTTTGGTCATTTCCTGTGATGTCTATTTTTTTAAGGGGGACATTTATGATATTTTTTGTGAATTGTTCAATGCTTTCTGAGTATTTGTATATTATGAGGTTCTGGTTCATTTTCTTCTGGATTTCTTTTATGTTTGAGCCGTTTTTGCCGATGAGTTTTTTGAAGTTGTCTGTTTTTATTACGAAGTATAATGTGCTGTTTTCGTTTGCATAATCGACAACGTGTGATTTTGTGATGTTTTCGAATGTTGTGATGTTTTGTATGTCGTCATTTGTGTATTTTATTGACATTGGATTCACGATGGTGTTGACTATTTTTTGATGCCCAGCACGGAGATTGAAAATGGCTTTCTTGCTGTTGCGCCAAGCTCTATGCTTGTTCCGCTGAAGGTGTATATTTTTGAGTTGCTGAGTTTTGCTGTCTTTTCTATGTCGCATTTGATGTTTCCGGGGCAGTTAGCTGCGATTATTGCTGAATCCAGTTTGTCGTGGTTCAGGTATTTCAGGGTCGAGTCTGTGCCTATTGTTATTTTGTCTGCTTCTATTGCGTTTTTGATGAGTTTTGTTATGTCCATTTTAACACCGTTGATATTGTTAATCTTTTACTTTTAGTTTTATCATTCCTGTGCCTATTGGCGCAATGTTTCCTATTATTATGTTTTCGATGACGCTTTCGAGGGGGTCTATTTCTCCTCTGGAGGCTGCGTTGGTCAGGTGCTTTACTGTCTCTTCGAAGTTTGCTCTTGAGAGTACTGATGATTTCTGGCCTGCAAGGCCGTATCTGCCGATTGCCTGGATGCTTCCGTCGTTTGTCATTGCATCTGCGACGAGGAGGAGGTGGCGTACGTCGGTGTCTACTCCCTGTTCGCGCATTGTGGTTATTGTTTCTTTTATTATCGCGTTTCTTGCGGCTTCGATGCCCAGAACCTTTGCAACTTCGAATATATTGTTTGATGTGATTCTTGCTGCATCAATTCCTGACATCTTGAGGACTCTTTTGAGGTTTGAGCCCAGTGTCTTTATTATCCATTGGTTGTTTTCGCATTCGACTATTGCCTGCTCTATGCCTTTTATGCCTTTTGTGAAGAGGTTTCTTGCGCGGACCCTGATGGATTGCAGGTCGCTTATTGTGAAGTCCGGCTTTTTGTCTTGGGCGATTTCGATTAGTATTACCTCGTTTTCACTGCTAATATTTATATGTTTTATGCTTTTTTTGATGAGTGTTATGATGCTTTCTGTTGTGATGTCGAGATTTTGCAGCAGAGTGCTGTCAGGGACAAGCTCGATTCTCAAATTTATCAGGTCTATTGAGTCTTCTTTTAATATGTGTTTTAGTTTGGTTTCTTTTATTTTTGCAGCTATTTTTCTTGCGTCTTCTTTGTTGTTGTGCTCTTTGTCAAGGTAGATTTCCATTGTCGGTGTTTTGGGTATTTTTCTTGCGTCAAATAGTTCGATGAGTCTTGGCAGGCCTTTTGTCGTGACCAGCTGGGTGCGGCCTTCTGAGTGGTATGCCCTGAGCGTTGTCTGTGTTGCAGGTTCTGATATTGACTGGGCTGCTATTACGCCTACTGCTTCGCCGACTTCGTATTTTATTTGTTTGTATCTTTTTTTGAGCATGTCTTTGTCTTTCTTTTTCAGGTCTATTTTTTCGTAAGGGCCTGGCAGTTGTTCTGTCATTTGTTCACCTGTTAGTGTTTTGTCATTATTTGTTTATCGACGTAGCCGCGGTCGCTTTTTGCAGGGTCCACACAGTCTTCACCAGGCACGAACTGGATTATTGTGCCTGAACTGTCGCGGACATGGTAGTCTTCACCTACTTTTATGTCCTGCAGGGCGCTTACAAGGCGGCGCTGCATGTAGCCGCTGACACGCGTCTTTAGTGAGGAGTCCATTATTCCTTCGCGGCCTTTCATGACTTCGAAGAAGAATTCTATCGGGTCTATTCCTTTCTGGAATGAGGACCTTACGAATCCGTGGGATGTTGGAGTAAGTTCACCTTTTTTGAAATGTGAGAGGGTTCTTCCTGTGTAGCCCCTGAATATTCGCCTGCCTCTGATTGTTTCCTGGCCGACCAGCCCGGACATGTACGCGAGGTTCTGGATGCTGCCGCGAGCGCCGGTTCGCGCCATGATTATTGCACTGTTTGTCTCGTCTACGGTTTTGTCTATGATTTGTTGTGTCATGTTCGTGATTTTCCAGAGTTCGATCATTATCATATCTTCGAGGGCTTCTTCCGGTGTTCTTCCAGGAGAGACATCTATTTTTCCTTTTTTGTATTCTTCTATTTGTTTATCGATTACTTCAAGCTGTTTGTCGATGGCTTTTTCTATGTTGGTTCTGGTTGCTTTGTCTGTGTCGAGGTTGTCAAGGGATATACTGAATCCCTGTTTCATCATTGTCTGGGATATGATTTTTGTTATCTGGTCCAAAAAGAGTCTTGCTTGTGAGTGCCCTTTTTCCATGTCGATGGTGTCAATTATTCTGCCTTTGAATGCTGCGATACTGTTGGTGTCTACTACGCCTTTTTTGAGTTCGCCGTCTTCTATGATTACATAGGCGTCGTGTTCACATTCTTTCTTTTTGCATGTCTCGCATTTGCGGCATGTATTGGCTTTGTATTCAATGTTTATGCCTTTGGGTATGGCAAAGCTGAATATCTCTTTGCCTGTATATGTATCTTTTTTCAGGTCAGCGATTATGTCGGCGTTGATTAGTATCTGGGCTGTTTGCTGTTTCGTGTATGTTGTTCCGGTTTTCGTTAGCAGGTACGCGCCGGATATGTAGTCCTGATCGCATCCCATTATCGGCCCGCCGAAGCGCGGGGACCTTATGTTTTGTTCGACCAGCATAAGCTGTTCTGCTTCTGATCTTGCTTCTGCGGTCTGGGGTACGTGGAGGTTCATCTCGTCGCCGTCGAAGTCTGCGTTGTAGGGTTTGCATACGCAGAGGTTTAGCCTGAATGTCTTGTTGGGCATGATTTTTGCGTAGTGCGCCATTACAGACATCCGGTGGAGTGAGGGCTGCCTGTTGAAGATGGTGATGTCGCCGTCTACCAGGTGCCTTTCGACTATGTGACCGGGTGCGAGTTCCTCAAGGATTGATTCTTTGTTTTCGTTGATGACTTTTTTCCTGATGCCGTCCGGGCGGGTTACGTAGTTTGCCCCGGGGTGCGTATCTGGCCCGTTTTTGATGTGTGCTTTTAGTTCGTTTATGTTGTTTTTTGTGACTTTAATTGGAACGGTGAGTTCTTTTGCGACTAATTCGGGGACACCGACATCGTTCAGGCTGATGTTTGGATCCGGGGATACTACGGTTCTTGCGCAGTAGTTTACGCGTTTGCCTGTGAGGTTGTGGCGGAATCTGCCGTCTTTGCTTTTGAGTCTTTGCGCAAGTGTCTTCAGGCTGCGGCCTGAGCGGTGTCTTGCCGGCGGTATGCTTGATATTTCGTTGTTGAAGTATGTGGTTACATGGTACTGGAGAAGTTCCCACAGGTCCTCGATGATGAAGTCCGGGGCGCCAATTTCGAGGTTGTCTGCAAGGCGATGGTTAATGCGGATTATGTCAACGAGTTTGTGTGTAAGGTCGTCTTCTGAGCGGTCGCCGCTCTCGAGGGTTATCGACGGCCTTGCTGTTACGGGGGGGACTAATAGCAGTGTCAGGATGAACCATTCGGGTCTCCCGCCTTTTATTCCTATTAGGTTTGCTGTCTCATCTGAGATTTTTTCGAAGTGCTCTCTTATTTCTACAGGGGTTAATGGGTGTTTGTCCCTTACGAATGTTGAGGGTTTTTCGAGTTTTATTTTGCCTTGTTTTGCGCCGCAGTCAGGGCATGTTGTCATAACTTTGAGTTTTTTTGGCGCAATGCCTTGCTCGAGTTTTGTTTTGTCCGCGAGCAGGGCGCCGCACTTGTGGCATGTATAGGTTAGAATAAGGCGAATCTGGGGCAGGTAGAGTATGTTTAGTACGGGACGCGCAAATTCTATATGGCCAAAGTGGCCGGTGCATTCCCCGATTCTTCCGCCGCATGTCTGGCAGCGCATGCCCGGGTCAATGATGCCAAGTTTAGGGTCCATTACGCCGCCGTCTATGGGGTATGCGTCGGGGCCATAGACTTCGGAGGTGACGACCGGCATTACTGAAAGTTTTCTTATTATTTCAGGAGATATCATTTTGAAGCGAATCTCTTTTATTTTTGACATTTGTTTTGCACCTTGTTTTTTTCTTGAAGTGTTATGTCCTACCTCATTGTGTTGTAGGCGGTCCGCCCACCCGCCTGTTGTTTAGTCTTCAGTGACAATTTGTGGGTAGATTAACATGCTGCGGAGTTCGTCGAGCAATAGCTTGAAGGCATAGGACATGTCTACGTTGACTATTTTCGAGCCTTTGCAGAGGGGGCAGTACATCTTGTTTTTGATTTTGTCCTGTATCGCGGTTATCCCGCATTCTTTGCAGATGGGTATTTGGGTCTTGTCTGATGAGAATCTTTCTTTGAGGACTACTGCAGCGCCGTGGGCTATGATGCAGTCTTTTTCCATTTCCCCGAATCTCAGGCCGCCTTCTTTTGAGCGCCCTTCTGTTGGCTGTTTTGTCAGGAGTGCTACCGGGCCGCGCGAGCGTGAATGAATCTTGTGGGAGACCATGTGGTAGAGGCGCTGGTAGTATCCCATTCCGATTAGTATTGGTGCTTCGATGATTTCACCGGTTATGCCGTTGTATAGTCTTTCTTTTCCGTCGTCCCTGAATCCCAGTTTTTTAAGCTGGTGCCTTACTTCATCGGCATTTCCTTTGAATGCTGTGCTGTCCTGCTCTTTGCCTTCGAGGCTGCCTTTTTTCCCAGCTACAATTTCGAGCAACTGACCGACTGTCATCCTGGACGGGATTGCGTGCGGGTTGATTATTATGTCGGGGGTTATACCGTCTTTTGTGAATGGCATGTCTTCTTCGGGCACTATCAGGCCGATTACACCTTTTTGGCCGTGGCGGGATGCGAATTTGTCGCCGATTTCAGGTATCTTGGGCTCTCTTACTGATACTTTTACCAGTGTATTGCCGTCTTTTGTGCTTGTGAGTATTACTTTTTCAACTATGCATTCTTCTCCTTTTGTTACTGTAAGTGAGTTTTCTCTCCTGTCTTTGATGCCCATTCTTATCTCTTTCTGGACGCCGAGGAATCTCAGGGGCGATGTTTTTCCGACCAGTACATCTGTGTCTTTTACTTTTGTTTCAGGCGGGATAATCCCGTCTTCTTCAAGCATGGAGTATTTTTCCTCTGATTTGTAACCCCTGACTTCCGGGTCAGGGATTCCAATTTCGTCTTCCTGGCCGCCCCAGTATCTTCTTGATTCTGTAATGTATGTGCGGATGAATAGTGACCTTCCAAGGCCCCGCTCGAGTGAGCTTTTGTTTATCACGATTGAGTCTTCGATGTTGTAGCTGTAGTAGGGCATTATCGCGATGATAAGGTTCTGGCCCGTGGGGTGAGTTGCAAGGCCCGTTGCATTGGTTGTCTGTGAGCTGGTGATCGGCCGCTGGGAGTGGATGAGGAGGTGGGATGTTGTGTCGTCTCTTAGCAGGTAGTTGTGGAGGTATATGCCTGTTGACTGGACTATCATTCGTGAACCGTAGTTCAGGCGGTCTCCACGATCTTTTTCAGGGTATGCAAGAAGAGATGCCGCGACTCCGAGTATGAGTACCGGGTCAATTTCCAGATGTGTGTGCTCTTTTGTTACGGATTCTTTTGAGATTGCGATGTATGCGTTTTCTTCTTCTTCTGCATCCAGGTATTCTATTACGTGCCTGTCAATGATGTCAGACCATGTGAGTTTGCCTTCTTTTATGTCTTTTACCATTTCGTCTGTGAGTTTTGGAGTTCCGTTTTCGACTACTATCAGGGGGCGCCTTACGCGGCCGCCGTCAAGGTTCAACTGTATCTCGTTCTTGTCTTCGTGGTATGCGATGTTCATTTGCTGTGGAAGTACTTTGTTTCTTCTTTTTTCTTTAAGTGACTGGACGAGTTCTTTTGGATTATCGCATTTTCCAGTGTATATTCCGTCAAGATAAATTTCTGTCATGGTGTTCAGCTTTTTTGATTATTTTGTCTGTTCTGTTTCTATTTTGAGGCTTTTCAGGGTGGAGAGGACTTTTGTCACGTCAGTTTCCTTTGGAGGTATTGTTACCTGTGCTCCCAGTGCAAGGAAGTTTCTCAGGCCTATGCTCTGGCCTTCTGGTGTTCTTACTGCGCATAGGCGGCCCCATTGTGTTGAATGGAGTTCTCTTGCTTCAAAGTGTTCCTGCGTGGATGATAATGGTGATATGACGCTTCTTAGGTGGCTTGTGGTTCTTACGAAGTTTGAGCGCTCGAGGCGCTGGCATACGCCTGTTTTTCCACCTACCCAGTTGCCTGTTGCCATTGCTCTCATGATCTGTTTTGTGAGGACGTCTGAGACTACTACGCTCTGGAGTTTTAGTAGTTTTCTGCCTCTTTTCATCATTTTTTGGTAGTTGTACTGGAGGCGCGCAATTAAGCCCCAGCGGCCCATGATGATTGACCTGAATAGTATTTCGAGGAGGTCTCCAGACATTTTGAGTCTTTTGTTTGAGTAGTGGTCTATGTCTTCTTCTTTGATTTTGCCTTTGTGGAGTAATATTAGTTTGCGCATGACGATGCCGAGGAATTTTGCTTTCTTTATTGTGTCTTTTGGCTCGTTTCCGAGGTGTGCCAGCAGGTAGTTGTTCAGGAGTTGGGTTGCGCGCTCTTCTCTTTGTTCTTTCTGGCGCACTTTCATTTTTTTGCCTATATAGTCAAGGGCATCTTCTTTGTTTGCAATCTGGGTGTCGTAGATGTTGATGTATACGTCTTCGATGTCTTCTTCTTTTGTTCCTATTGCTTCTATGACTTCTTTGTCTGTTTCAAGGCCGAGTGCTTTCATTAGTACGATTATTGGTATTGGTGTTTTTACGAGGTTTGCGAATTTTGCGGTGATGATGCCTTCGGGGCATCTTTCGAATACGTGGCGCTGGACGTAGCCGCTTTTTTCGCAGTTTATTCTTGCTGTGATTTCTTCGCCTTTTTTTTGTAGAATGAGTTTGTTTGGCGCGATTTCTTCTGACAGTACTATTACTCTTTCTGTCCCATTTACTATGAAGTATCCGCCAAGGTCGTCGGGGTCCTCGCTTGCTTCGATTAGTTCTTCTCTTGTCATTCTTGATAAGGGGCACATGACGGATTTTACCATGATTGGTATTTCGCCGATTTCTACGGTTTCTGTTTCATGTTCTCTTTCTTCGAATACGGGTGTCATTTCCACGAAGATAGGGGTTGAGTATGTGAGGTTTCTTAGGCGCGCCTCGTGGGGCAGTATCATTCTTACTGAGCCGTCTGCTTCGTTTACTTGCGCTCTTTCTATGGATACTTTTCCCAGTTTAATTATGAGTTCTTCGCCTGTGGGGAGCTCGATTGTTATTTTGCTTATTTCGTTTACGGTTTTCTGGAGTCTTCTTTCTATGAAATCATTGTATGATTCGATCTGGTGGGCTATCAGCCCTTTGTTTTTTGAGTATTCGTCTATGTAGCTTTTTGCGATGTCCATATACAACACGTTTATTCGGGAATTACGAGCCGGTAGTATTTTGTTTTTCCTGCTGTGGGGCTGTCTCTTGTTATTTCGATTATGTCGCCGACTTTTGCGCCTATTATCTCGACAACGGGGTCTGTGTCCAGTATTTTTGGGAGTTGTTCTGATCTTGCCTTGAGTTGGCTTAGAATTTTTTGTGATTCGTCTTTTGCTAGAATTTTGTGCTCTGGTACCAGTTCGTGGGATAGTATGTTTTTTTCGCTCATAGTGTGTTTCACCAAGGTTTTTTGGTGGGCCCGACGGGATTTTCACGGACGTTTCCGCTCGGAAGTTCGTTTTGAACCCGCGACACCCGGGTATCTTTTCAGATTCCGGTGCATTAACCGTCTGGTTAAAAGCTTCACCCTCGTCGATTAAGAGCCCGGTGCTCTAGCCAGACTGAGCTACGGGCCCACTCTTGTGTTTGTTTGAAAATTGGAACTACTCTATTTGAATGATAATTTTATAAGTGTATCTCTGTCTGGATGGTTGTTTTGTCTCATCTTGTTAGAATTTTCTGAACTGTTTGACCCACACATGCTAATTACTCCTGATGCCGTTTTTTTGTCGACGGCTGTTGAATGAATTGAGAATATTAATCAATCCTTCTAAATATCCATAAATAACTCTATTTTGATTGAGTTTGCGAATATAGTTTTTAGTGTGATTAAGTTTATAAATGTTTTGATTGATTGGGGGTGGTTTTGGGGTTTGTGATTTGAGTTATTGGGTTATTGTGGGGTATCTTTCTCTGGCGTAGACTACTTTGCCTGTCCAGGGGGCGGCTGCGTTGTCGACTACGATGTCGTATTTTTTGCAGTCGAACATATTGTGGACGGCTGTGAATGACGGTGCTGCTGTGATGTTTGCTATTGGTGTGTACCTCTCTTTTTGATATGAGTCATGATTGTATCCTTTTGGAGCATGGCATTTGTAGTAGGTGTTTGTTATTTCTATATCAATTTCTCTGCAAGTGAATACTATGTTTTCATTGTATTCTATTGCGCCCGCGTATGTCATGGTATATCACCTGAATCTATGTTTGGGTTTTTTTGTGTTGTTACTGTTTTCTGATAAATTGTATTGTGAATAGTATTAAATATCTTTTGGTGTGGATAAAGAGAGAGTTGGGCGCAGGTTTTGATGGCCCATGATGTTGAGTTGATTTAAGATTTTAAGCAAATAGAGTTCTATTTCAGCAATCGGAACTTGGATGTGGCTATTAAGCCTATTCCGATAATGCCCACTATAGTTGCAATTCCTGTTGTATTTTCTCCCAAAATACTGCCATCCCACATTAAGAAAGCCCCTGTTAATGCCGCTAAAATTCCTAATATAAATAATGTTGGTTTCGTTTTTTCCATTTTTTTCACCTCCTTAAGAGAAAGAGGCAGCTAAACTGCTTTTGAGATTATCTTTATGTCTTCAGCGAATGAGTTTTCCTTGTGAGTTTCTTCTTCTTTATCTTCTTCATGGTTGCGCTGTGGTGCTTTGTTTTTGTGAAGCCCAAGTTTTTTGTAGATTATGCTGCTGATTGAAGTGAATTTGTTTTTGTCTATCAAAAATATCAGTATTGAGGTAATGAGGATGCTTGAGAATATGCCCCCGACTACGATGTTTGTGAATATCTGGTTTGCCTGTATCACTGCGAGCATGACTGTTGGTGTGAGGCCTTTTGCGCACATGGCTTCAAGGAAGTGCTCGTCTTTTTCTTCGAGGTCGTGGTTTATTAGTTTTCTTACGACGAGGGCTCTTAGTGTGTATGCGGTGAGGAAGAATATGAGGCCGTAGAGGAGGTATATCCACTGGCTGAAGTCTACGAGGATTCCGAGGTATACGAAGAGGAATGTGCGGATGAGGAAGCTTATGTCTTTGAAGAAGTGTTTTGTCTCGATTTCAACTAAGCCTACGTCTTCTTTTTGTTCCCTGTAGAGGAGTTTGCTCCAGAGTGTGGCGTTTCCAAGCATTATGGAGAAGAAGAATACGGTTATGACCCCGTTTGCCTGGACGTATTCTGCGAAGGCATAAAGTGTGACGAGGACGGCCATTGTGGCGATTGGTGCGCTTGAGTAGTCGCCTATATGTTTTAGTGCGAACGCCCATATTATGGCGAAGACGATGCCTATGCCGAAGCTCAGGAACAGGTAGCTTGTGAGGTTTTGGGTTATCTCGCTCATGGTCATTGTGGAGAAGTTGAGTATGGAGAGGATGCCGACGATGACGAGGATGTCGATTATTGCGCTTTCTGTCTGGATTTCTGCTTCTGCTTTGGGGCTGAGTTTGATTGCCTCAAGTATGCTGTTTATTATTGAGCCGTCGAGGACGCAGAATAGTGCGCCGAGTGAGAGCGCGAGGATCCACCTGAAGCCGAGTAGGTAGTGTGATACTGTTCCGAGAAGGATGGTTATTAATATGAAGTTGAAGAGTGATGATGCGAGCGCGTATTTCATTGTGGAGAAGATGGCTTTTAGTTTTATGGGGAGTGCGCCGTAGAATACTACGTATATCAGGCTGAAGATTATGAGGAATGTTATCTGTTCTGTGTTTTCTGTGAGGTATTCTGTGATGCCAAGGCCTTTTGCTGAGCTGAGATACGAGAGTATGGCTCCTGCTGAGATTAGTATGAGTACGTCGGGGATTTTGGTTTTCTTGAAGTTGTACTGGGCGAGGAGGCCTAGTATTATTACTGTGCCTATTATGAATAAGCTGGTGGTTGTGTCCATTTTGTCTCACTTTTGTTTTGTGTGTCTGTTGTAGGTGTTATTATGGATGAGGGGGTTATTAAAGTTTTTTGCGGGGTGGGGATGGAGAAGGGGGTGATTGTGAAAGCCCGGGGCGAGATTTGAACACGCGACCTCTGCCTTACCAAGGCAACGCTCTAACCAGCTGAGCCACCCGGGCGCAGACAATATTTAGAGCTATTTTATTAAAAATTTATTGTTTTTAAGTTTTCATCGTGTTTTTTCAGATATTTTGGGCATTTTGCTTCAAGTAGGCTGATGTATATTCAGATTAGTGTTCACACAGAACTTGTCAAGCTTCGACCCTTAGAGCGTGTTTTATCCTTTCGAAATGGATTTTTGTTCTTTTGAGTTCATCATTGTAATTATAATCTTTTTGTAGTGCAGCGATATCGTATAATATATCTTTGGCTGTTTTATTTAGTTCTTTGTCGGCTCGGCTTATTGTTGTGATGGTTTCATGCATTTCTTCTAGAGATTCTGGGTATTCAGTGTCTTTGTTTGTATTATCTCTTATTTTGCCATCTATTAATTCCAACTTCCCTCTATAATTGATAAGTTGTTTTCTCATCCAATTTTCGAAACCATCTAACTTTTCTATATATTCTTTAAAATCAGTAGCTCCTGTTATAGATACATATGATAGTATGTCATCCTCTGGAGTTTCTTTGTCTTCAGTCGGCTTATAGTTTGCTAAGAGGGAGGCGTTGTTATCAATAATTATTGAACTTTGAACACTTGATTCGTCTGTAACCTCAATGGTTTCGTATGTATTTTCTAGTTCAGCTAAGAATTCTTTTCTTGTTATCATAGGTTGATGGTTGCATAGAAGTTTTTAAATAACTATTGTTGGGTTGTGATATTGTGGCTGGTGGTGATTTTGTGTCGTGTCTATGGGGTTTTGGTTGGGTTGTGGTGTTTTTGTTTTCTAGAGTAATTGTTTTTAGAGTAGTGCTGCGACTAGGAATGAGAGCATGATGATTATCATGCTGATTTTTATGAATCTTTGGGATTCCATTGCGTATTTTGTGTTTATCAGGATTCTCAGGCCGGCGTAGGCCAGTATTATGTCTGCTATGCTTATTGTGTAGAGGTAATTCTGGTAGTTCTGGCCCAGTATGGTGGTTGGTATTATGCTTATGAATATTGCTGCGATGAGGAAGGATGCTGATATTATGGCTGCTGTTTTGTCACTGTAGTATGTTGCCAGTGTGATTCTTTTGAATTTTTTGCCGTTCTGGCTGTCTATGCTGTGTGCTATTTTTCTTGCGGCGCTTGTCAGGGCAATGAGGGCTGCCAGTATCAGTATTAGTTTTGTTACTGCTGTGTTCTCGGGGTTTATGGAGAGGCCGCCAAAGAGGATTATAGACCCGTTGAAATATCCTAAATAAATGTCTGATAATGGTGATTTTTCTTTGTAGCGGCTGTAGATTATGATGATTGTTGTGTTTATTATTATTATTGCTGTGCAGAGAGGGTTCAGAAAGTAATGGGACAAGGCGAGGCTTATTGTGAACAGGAGGGCTGCAAGAGGTATTACAGTTTCTTTTTGTATTTGTTCTTCTGCCAGCGGCCGTTTTAGTTTCCTTGTTTTGTCTTGTTCTATGTCAAAGTAGTCGTTTATTATTATGAGGGATATGAGTGAAATTAGAGCAGTGAGGATTGTGACTGCAGTGTGTGTGATCTGGGGCAGTCCGCCGGTGGCTATAATTAAACTTGCAATTATCAGGATGAGAACTTTTGCCATCGGGTAAATCCTAATGAAGCCTGCATATCTTTTCATGCTGTCGCCTGTGAAGTAGGGTTATTTCGTGCCTGCTTTGATTTGCTTGCTTTTTGATCTCAGGCTTTTTGAGCCGCATTTTCTGCATTTGGTTCTTTCGGGTTTGGTTGTTCTTATTTTTGCGTTGCATTTCATGCATACTTTTACGTTTGAAAAGGTTCTTATCATTGCTGCCGAGTCTTTTGCTTTTGCCATTTTTTTCACCTGTTGTTATAAAGTGTTATTTATCTTTGATTAGTTTTAAATAGATTGCGTTGGTGCTTAGCTTGTATGTATTTTTCCCAGTTGATTTTTCCGGGCAGATGATATTTTTTTGATTTTTGGTCTTTTGTTATGTTTGTTATTGTATCTGCTGTGGTTTCTTTTGTGCTTTTTGAATGTAGTTGAA
>JAIWAJ010000006.1:0-15408 GCA_048634435.1 Methanosarcinales archaeon | reverse complement strand
CTCTTTAAAGTGGTTGTGTCCTTAATCCCAGGCTGTTCTTGGATAGCGAAAGCCAGCTTTCCTAATTAGATTTGCTAACTCAGGCTTATTTTTAAGATTTATTCCTTCAAAACTTTTTCTTCCAATTTTGAATTGAGACAACCTCTATAATTATAAAACTTCACAATCAACCCCCATAATTGAAATAGGCATATTCAACATGAATTCTAAATATTTAATTTCCCTCGCAGCTTTTTCAAAATTCATCATCCCAGAATAAATTGGGATTGTATAATCTCCGATTAATTTCCTTCGCTCAATTGCCTGCTTTTTCCCAATTTCGCATAACAGATTAGCAAAAGATAAAGTAGGAACTATTAAAACACCTAATGAAATTATCCCCCGATTATATGCTAATAAAAATTTTATGTAATCTTGGTAGTAAGCTCTTGCATTTCCAAATTCCACCTCAACTTGGGTCTTTTCTCTCCGAAAATCACATTTCAATCCTAATTCCCGAATAACTCTTTTTTCACACTCCCAATTTCTTATTAAAAACCCTTCTTTCATCCTTTGATTATAATAACTTTGTTTTTCATCGAATTTAAAATCTATCCCATTAATTATGTCATTTATTTCGGATAAATCCGCGCTTATTTCTTCGAAATATTCAGGTTCTCGATGGAAATATTGTTTTTCTATTTTTAATTTTGACTCTTTTTCTTCCCCTTCGATGATCCCGTTTACTTTATAGATATCTTGTGAAATTTTATGGAATTCTAATAACCCATTCCTAATTTTGTCGTCTTCTGAATATTTAAATTTTTCATTTAGCCATTTCCTAAAATCCTTTTGCCTTTTTGTTTCATATTTAATTTGAACATGCCCAACCGCATTGTTTAATCTTCTTAAAGTGGAGGATACTTCTTTATCATCAAAAATAAGAGATAAATCAATAAACCTAAACCCATCCAGATTCCCTTCTTTTTCAATATTCTTAAGTGTCTTATTATTAAATTCTTCGAGCTTTGCGTTAAACTTAAGAAATTCGTCATTTTTAGTATCGAAATAGATTTTATAACTTTTGGGCTTTTTTCTACCACTTCTATATACTAGTTTTCCTCTTAGGATAGAATATAAAGAAGTTAATCTTTGCTGACCATCCAACACATAAGTATACTCCTTATCTTCAATACGATCAAGAGGTAATGCATCTTTATCGCCAACGTTTTTATGTGCTAATTTTTCGTTTGTGACCCAAAGCAATAAATTCCCGATAGTATAACCTCTGTAAATGCTATCAAATAATAAAGAAATCTTATCCAAATCCCAAACAAAATCTCTTTGGAATATAGGAATTGTATAGGGGTATTTGTATTTTCCTTCTTCAGTCATTTTTTTCGGAATAAAATCTGATAAAGGTTCATCTTTAATATCTATATGTCTATCTTCTAGTTTATTAAGCAGCTTATCCTGTTTTAATGGTTCTTTTTCTTTTGAAATAGTCATATAATGAATGAAGAAGGTTTATATTTATAAATATATTCTATTCTTTCTTTCCGTACGCCCCCTTCCGTTTTTAGTATTTGTAGCGAGAACTCAATTGAATATAACAAGTATTATATTGACTTTTTGTGTGTTTATGCGCCATTTCAGGGGATAAAGCATACTTTTGTCAATATAATACCTCGTCTTGGGGTGATAAAGCGCACTTTTTATTCGCTTAATCCCCCATTACGGCCGCTAAAGCGATTTATGATGAAAGTAAAAGTACAATGCGCCCCTAAAGCCTGAAGTTGTCGACAGTGGTTTCTCAAACATTTAGAAGACCATACTTTTACCTGGCTCACATTACTTTCAGTAATATGCTCTCTTGATGCTTTGCAGCAATTACAAAAAAAGCGCATTCACCTGACACAACAAATGTCAGGGCGCTGCAAAACTTTATCCCCTGTGGATGCTTACCTTTTCGGGGGTGAGTATCAGAAAGTCCTCGTCGATGCCGGCTATGTCCCCGTTGACTGCGATGCATGTCTTTCTTAAGCGGTCAACAGATCTTTTTAGTTCTGCCATGTCTTTTTCTTTTAGTGGCTTGATTTTTACCCACACGATACTGCCTTCTCTCAACTCGCTTTGTATGCGCTCTGTGTCTGCGAATTCAGATAATGACTCTATTCTTATCTGCAGCTTCCCTTCGCTTTGAGCATCACTCGATTCAAGTTCGATATAATCTACATCAGACTCTGCATCGGCCTCGTCTGAACCTCTTAGTTTTTCTAAAAATCCTTTTATAGGCATATGTTATCACCTTATTGTATTTAATATGTTACTTATCAATAATTGTTGGAGTAGCTATATAAATTTATTGGGGCATAATTTTAAAAACTTATTAATCTTCTAATCTGCCTCGGATTGTAGTGATTCAAGCATCCCTACGATGTTCCATATCTGGGTCCTTACATGCGAAGGTATGTTCGGGTCATTGCTCGCCTCATCAAGGAAGCTTATTGCTGTCGAAAGTTTCACGACGGCTGTCTGTTTCTCGTCTTTCAGTGAATCCATTGCCTGCTGTATGTTTGCACGGATGTTTCTTGGAACCCTGCGGTCGTCTGCCAATTCCCCGATTATTTCCAGTACTTCATCCATATCACCCATAATTACCACCAGTATAAGAATTCCTGTGATTATTACAGACTTTTTTTTATAAGTTTATGTTTCAGGGGCATCCATAAGATATTTAATGTATCCCTGCCTATGTCTGAATGCCTGCTGGCGCAAACACGATACGGCAATGGTCTAGGGGTATGATACGAGCTTCCCAAGCTTGAGTCCCGGGTTCGATTTTCGAAAATCCGGAGATATTCTGTATCTCCGGGCTTCGTCCGAAAATCCCGGTTGCCGTATGCAGAAGAAAGTATTTAAAAATGCTTTAAGCATTAGATGCATGGTCATCAAAATTGGTGTGGTGGGAGCCCCCAACAAGGGCAAATCCACGTTTTTTAAGGCTGTGACTCTGAAAGACGTTGATATTGCAAACTACCCGTTCACAACCATCAAGCCGAATGTCGGGGTGGGGTTTGTCACCACAAAGTGCCCGTGCACTGAGTTTGGTGTCAAGTGTGCGCCCCAGAACTCTAAATGCATCGGCGGGACGCGCCTTATACCGATAGAGCTTGTTGATGTAGCCGGGCTTGTGCCCCAGGCGCACGAGGGCAAAGGCATGGGCAACCAGTTCCTCTCGGATATCTCGCTTGCAAACGTGCTGATTCACGTTATAGACTGCTCAGGAAAGACTGACATCCTTGGCGAGGCTTGCGATAATGCAGATGTGGGGCAGGAAATAGAGTTCCTGCAAAATGAGATTGATATGTGGCTCTATGGGATAATCTCATCCAAATGGGACAAATATTTCCGCCAGATTCAGCAGTTGAAGCGCGACCCTCTCGAATTCCTTGCAGAAAATTTTTCTTCTTTTGGGATTTCCGAGAAAAACATTGTTGATGCACTGGATTTCCTGGAACTGGGCACTGATGACGTCATGCTACTGAAAGGAGATGACCTCAAAAGATTCATTTTCAGGCTGTCTGGGCTTTCCAGGTCATCAGTTATACTTGCAAACAAGATAGATGTCCCTGCAAGTGCAGATAATCTCCGGAAAATTAAAAACCAGTACCCTGAGCGCGTCATTATCCCTGCGAGCTGCGAGGCTGAGCTTGCACTGCGAAACGCAGCTGAAAAAGGGCTGATTGATTATGTGTCCGGCGGCGCTGATTTTACTCTGAAGGATGGTGCGCAGCTCACAGAAAAGCAAAAAAAAGGTCTTGATTTTCTGAAGGAAAATGTCCTTAAAAAATACCGGTCCACTGGAGTCATTTTCGCATTGAACAAGGCGGTTTTTGATGTTCTTGGCTACATTGTCGTGTATCCTGTCGAAAATGAGACACACTTCACAAATAAGCACAACCAGGCATTCCCGGACGCGATACTCATCCACAGGGATTCAACAGCGCTTGACCTTGCATATAAGATACACACAGATATCGGGGATAATTTTATCAGGGCAATAAATGCAAGGACAAAACAGGTAATCGGGAAAGACTACATACTTAAGCCGGATGACATAATAAAGATTGTCGCAGGGAAGTAAGGAAGTAAAATGACCCTCATCCGGAGGTTTGAGTGTCTTTAAATGAGTCCCAGAAAGACCGAAAGATATTTAAGTATACGCAGGTATACCAAAGTATAAGGTGATTCTATGAGTGCGACAACAATAAAAGTTCATGAAGATACAAAAACTGAGTTGGATATGTTTAGAGAATACAAGAATGAGAGCTATGACGAAGTTATTAAAAAGATTGTGTTTATTGCAAAAAATGTTGAACAGGAACCAGAACTTAGCAAAGAGACTATTGATGCAATAAATAAAGCAAGAGAGCGAATGAAAAAAGGCCAATTCGTGACTGAAGAAGAAGCGAGGAAGAGGCTTGGTCTTTGATGTACGAAATACGGTTTGACGAAGAAGCAATTGAATTTCTGGAAAAAGTGCCATTTCATATAAAAGAGCGGATTTTTAAGAAAATTATGCGAGCGAAAGAAAATCCATATCATTTCTTTGTCCGGTTAACCGGCAGGTTGGAATACAAACTTCGTGTAGGTGATTATCGAGTGATTGCTGACATACAGGATAACATTAAAATCGTGCAGATTCTACATATAGGACACAGGCGCAACATATACAAAAAGATTTGAGGGAGAGAAAAGGTTTGCTAGATTTTAAGTTCATGCTCGCAGTATGCGCACTTTAGAATCAGGGGGTCTTTTGATGTGACATCGAATTCAGGGACAATGTATGTTTCGTGGTTTGAGATGCATACCGGGTTTTTGCATCTTACTATGCCTTTTATCTTGCCGGGAAGCTCTATTTTTTGCTTCCTGATAACTTTATAATCTTTGATGGAAACGATGGTGGCGCCAGGGCTTACCAGGGCAATATAGTTATATTCATCTGAGCCAAGCTGCTTGTTTTCTATTTTCAATATGTCTTTTCTTTTCATCCTGGTGCTCGGGACATTGATGGCTATGATTATGCTTTGCTTTTCCATTCCTTTGAGTATTTTGTAGACGTCGAGGGCTTTGCCTGCGCTTATATGGTCTATTACTGTGCCATTTTTTATTTTTTCTACTTTTAGCTTGTCTTCTTTCATTTTTTGCACCAACAGGTTATTTGACTGCGCCGAGGAGCAGTGCAATTAAGGCCATTCTTGTGGGAACGCCGTAGTGCGCCTGCCTGAAGTAGACTGCCCTCTTGTCATTGTCTATCCCGTACCTTATCTCATCTACCCGCGGGAGCGGGTGCATAAGTATCATGTCTGTTTTTGCTTTTTTCATGATGTCTTCATCTATATAGTAGCTGCCTTTGACATCCATGTATTCTTTCTCTGAGCCGAAGCGCTCTTTCTGGATTCTTGTGGCGTAAAGTACATCGAGGTCTTCTATTGCTTTTTCGATGCTGCTCTTTTCTATGACATGGACGCCATTCATCTTCAGTTGGTTTATTATGTAGCGCGGCATTTCAAGTGATTTCGGGGCGATGCATGTGACTTCGACATTTTTGTATTTCATGAGTGCGTATGCTAATGAATGGACAGTTCTTCCGTATTTCAGGTCCCCGCAGAGGCCGATGTTCAATCCGTCAATTTTTCCTTTTTCCCTTTTGATTGTGAACAGATCCAGTATAGTCTGTGTAGGGTGATGGTGGCCGCCGTCACCTGCGTTTATTACAGGGACTTTTGCGTAATCTGCTGCAACTTTTGCAGAGCCTTCAATCGGATGCCTCATCACGATTATGTCTGCGTACCCGTCTATTATCCTGATAGTGTCTCCAAGGACTTCGCCTTTTTTTGCGGATGTTGCGCCTGGCCCTGCAAATCCTATCGCGCTGCCGCCGAGCCGTGCCATGGCTGTTTCGAAGGATAGTCTTGTCCTTGTGCTTGGCTCAAAGAATAGGGCAGCAAGCACTTTGTTTTTACATAAGGTGGAGCCTTTTTTCATGAGCGGGAGCATTTTGTCAGAAACAGATAGAATGTGGTCCAGTTCTTTCCGGGATAAGTCTTCAATATTTATTATGTCTCGTCCTTTGAAATTCACAGGAGTTCACCAGAATAAATTGGGGGGGTATTTTTATAAAGGTTTTAGAGGTTTTTTTATAAAAATGAAAATGATAAATATGTTCCATGAAAAGTGCCGGTTCTTTGAGTGAGGGAGCACCCCGGAAGAAGAGTGCAAAAGACATCATCAAAAAGGTCAAAAAGGTTGAGCTTTCTGTTAATTCGCTTGTTGATTCCCTGATATGCGGCTCCTACAAGTCGCGCTTCCGCGGGCAGGGCATTGAGTTCAGCGAAGTTCGGGAATATCGCCATGGCGATGATGTGAGGATGATAGACTGGAATGTCACTGCGCGCATGGGCCATCCTTTTGTCAAGGAGTTTATTGAGGAGAGGGACCTCTCGGTCTATATTGTGTTTGATGTGTCCGGCTCTTTTGATTTTGGGACGCAGAATGCGCTTAAAAAGGATGTCTGCATGGAGCTTATAGCAAGCATTGCATTCATGTGCCTTAAGAATAATGACCGGGTGGGGCTTGTTCTTTCTACTGATGAGGTTGAGAGATATTTTCCTGCAAAGGCAGGGCGCAGGCATATTTTGCGGATTGTCCATGATCTTGCTCTGTTTGAGCCGAAGAGGAGCGGCACTAATCTTCGGGCGCCCCTCGATTATCTTTCGAAAATATTAAAAAGAAATAGTGTCATATTTTTAATCTCGGACTTTATGGATGACTTCTCCAGGTTTGAACTGCCGCTGAAAATGCTGTCGAAGCGCCATGATATCATTGCGGTGCATGTGGAGGACCTAAGAGAGGCAGTCATGCCTGATGTCGGGCTGGTTGAGCTTGAGGATGAGGAGACAGGCGAGCAGCTGACTGTGGATACGTCTGACGAAGGGTTTGTGAAAGAGTATTCCCATCTTATGGCTTCGCAAAAGTCGTTTACTGAGAAAATGTTTCGAAAGTACAAGATTGACTTTGTGAAGATAAATACAAAAGATGGCTGGGTGAAGCCGGTCACTGCATATTTCAGGAAGAAGAGGAAGAGGAGATTTGGGTAGATTCTATGTCCGGTATGATTAGTGCGCTCTTGCAGGTTCCGCTAATGTCTATTTTCGCGGTTTTGGCAGTCGTTCTTGTGATGATTTGCATACTTGGCACCAACCGCAGGAGAGATTCTATCCGGTTTCTGAAGGGAGTCTTTGTTACAGCTGTTCTTTCTGTGGTTGTTTTTTCATCTGTGGTTGTGCTTAAGTATTTCAGCTACCTGAAGATTGATATCATGCAGGTTGGGGCAATTGAAGTTATTTTTTTTGGTACTGTTTTTGCGTATGGTATACTTTCGCGCTCGCTTGGGGGAGGAAGAATTCCTTTTTCGGTTCCTTACCCCCTGAAGCAGGCTGCGCTTTTTTTGGCTGCGCTTGGTTATCTTTTATGGGCGGATACAGGCCTTGAGCTGTACTGGGTTGTTGTCGCAATCATGCCGCTTAATGTGGTTTATCACCTGTATTATATTAAGATACTTGGAAAAGTGTTTTCAAGAGTTGTGAATCTTAGCAGGAAGCTGGATGAGAAGGTTATGGTGAGGGAATAATGCATTTTGAACAACCGCAGTGGCTGATACTTTTTGCGCTCGTGGTGATGATATATTACCTGTATCATTTTAGCAGAGAGAGGAAGAAGGCGTCTGCCATAAAATTCTCGAATCTTGCGCTCCTTAAGACTGCTATGGGCGGCAGGGATGCGAGCTACAGGAGCAGGGTGATTTTTTACCTGAACATGCTTGTCATTATCTCTGTTATTTTTGCGCTTTCTGACCCTTTTATTGTGCTCCCGCACAAGGGGGAGGGTGTCAATGTCGTGCTTGCGCTTGATGTGTCCGGGAGCATGAAGGCGCCGGATTATAAGCCGAACCGGATGGAGGCGGCGAAGAGGTCTGCAAAGATTTTTGTTGATAGTCTTTTGCCGACTGACAGGGCAGGGATTGTGATTTTTTCCGACGGGGCTACGACGCAGTCGTTTCTGACAAAGTCGCGTGAGCGGACCGTATCCAATCTTGCCTCTATCAGGGTGCAGGAGGGGAAGACCGCGATTGGCGACGGGCTTGCGCTTGCTATTGATATGGTGACCTCAGTTGAGTCGAGGAAGAAGGTCGTGATTCTTTTGAGTGACGGTGTCAATAACGCGGGTATTGTATCGCCTGCTGAAGGTGTGAGTTTTGCCAAGGCTCATGATATCAAAGTCTATACTGTCGGCATGGGATCAAATGAGAAGGTTGTGCTTGGAAGGGACTGGTTCGGCAGGCCTGTTTATGCAGAGTTTGATGAGGCGACGCTTCAGATGATTGCGCGCGAGACAGGGGGCGAGTATTTCAAGTCTGTTGATGACGGCACGCTTGATGAGATTTATGATGCGCTTTCTGAGAAGATTGAGCGCAAGAGACAGGAGACGAGTACAAGGGTGTGGTTTGTCATGCTTGCATTCATGCTTGTAGTGGTTGAGTTTTATATGAGGTATGTGAAGTACAGGGTGCTGTCGTGATGCATGTATTGTTGGAGGATCATGCAAAGATATTTAAATGTACCTGAAAACAGGTACAATCATACCGCAAAAGAGGTATAATATGCTAACTTCAAAACAACTTCAGATATTTTCTGTCTTTATACAGAATCCATTTAGAGAATATTCTTTTGGGGAGATTAAGCAGTATTCCGGGGAAAAATCGAATTCAGTGACTCAAAATGCGATAAAAATGTTTCTGTGCGAGAAGCTGGTAACTGAAAGGAAGATAGGGACATCAAAGTTATATGCTATCAATCATGAGAATGAGGCAGTATATCATTATTTTGAGCTGGTATTACAGGAAAAGCTTTCAGAGCCGGTAAAGAGAAGCGTCTTGATATTGAAATCTGAGATAGAAAAATACACTCTATTCTATTCTCTTGTGGTTTTCGGGTCATATGCTGATAATACCTGTAAGCGGAACTCTGATCTGGATATCGCAATTATGATTCCTGATAAGACATATGAGCGGAACATGAGAATTGCTGTTAATTCTGGTAGTAATAAATCACCTCTTCAGCTGGATGTTCATATAATTACAAAGGATGATTTTCTGGAGATGTTGAGAGTGGATTACGCCAACCTTGGAAAAGAAATTGCAGGGAAGAATCTTGCGCTGCATAATAGTAATATATTTTACAAGATGGTAAGGATGGGTATTGAAAATGGATTCAGGATTATATCTTGACAGGGCTGAAAATGAACTGGAGCTTGCAAAGGTGATATTCAGGCTGACTGAGGAAAAAGATTTGCAGACGGATGTGTTTCATGTGGATCATCCGTTAAGTTTTTTTAGTGCTGTGATATCACATTCGTATTATTGTATATTCTATGCTGCGAAAGCGTATCTCCTGAAGAAAGGAATAATAACCAGCCCGCCAGAGGAGCACAGAAAGACGTATGAGGAGTTCGGGAGACTGGCTGAAGATGGAGCTATTGATGTGGAATTATTGAAGATATACCAGAATGCACTTATCAGGGCAGATAGTCTTCTTGGAATATTCAGTACGGAGAAAGCGAAAAGGGGCCGGTTCACCTACCGGCAGCTTTCTCAGGCTAACAGGGAGCCTGCAAAGGAGAGCCTTGAGAATGCGAAGTCATTTTTCAGGCACATGTATAATATTACGTTCAGATGATTTCTGTTAAGGTAATATATAAAAATAATGGGTTTTGTTATGATGATACGCTTTTGGATGATTGTTTTTGTTTTCCTGATGGCGCCTTTGGCGTTTGCAGACGGGCTTCGGGTTGAGAAGATTGCTGAGCCTGCGACAGTTGAGAGCGGGGGGACAGTCAAGATTCTTTTGAATATTTCGAATCCTTTTGATGAGGATATCATTGTGAAGATAAGGGATATGAATTCTGTCGGGGGGAGTACGATTGATACGCAGTGCATACAGGGGAAGATTCCTGCCAATGCTGTCGGGATTTCTGAGTATGAGAGTATGCAGGTGCATAATTCGGGTGTTTTTACTCTTGGGACAATTGAGGTTAAGTATACTAATCCTTTGAGTGGGAAAGAGGAGGTTGTTTCGGGCAAGAATAAGGTTGATGTGACTGTTACCGGCGGGAATCCCAATGCTGTGTTTTCGAGTACGTCGGCTAAAATTGAGTGCCAGTTTGATGAGCAGCCTCAGCAACAGCAGCAGAAATCAGAGGAGGAAAAGCAGCGCGAGGAGATGGAGGAGATGATGAAGCAGCAGGATGAGATGCAGAGAAAGCTTTCTGAGTCGAGGCAGAGGATGAACCAGGATATGAGTTCTGTTAAGCAGCAGCAGGAGAAGGAGGCTCGTGAGGCGAATGAAAGGGTTGATGAGGAGCTTTCTGAGAAGCTGTCTTCTGATGAGGATTTCCAGAAGATGAAGAAGGATCTTGAGGATAAGGGATATCAGGAGAAAGGTAAGACGCGCAGTGCGCTTCGCGACAACGAGACTGAGTTTAAGTATGATTATGAGAAGCCTACAGGTGAAAAAGGCGAGATTACAGGCAAGATGAAGGACGGGAAGATTGAGGATTTGAAGAAGTTTTCTGATGATGATGCGAAAGAGCTTGATGAGAGAGTATCTTCTGATGAGGATTTCAAGGAGGCTGAGAAGAGGCTTGAGGATGAGGGGTTTAAGGTTGATAAGAAGGAGTTTTCAGGGCTTGATTCCAGGAATGAGACTGAGTTTAATTACCAGTACAAGAGGGCTGACGGGGAGACTGCGAATATCACCGGTGATGTCAGGAATGGAGAGGTTTCGGATGTGGAGATGAAGAGCAGCGTTCTTGAGAAGAAGGTTATGGATGCGCTTTCAAAGGATGATGATTTTAAGAGGCTTGATGATGAACTTCGTTCAAAGGGTTTTGAGAAGGAGGGGTTTGAGCTTGACTATTTCAAAAAAAATGAGAGCAGTTTTTCTGCAACATATTCGCATGCTAATGAGACAGTGAATATTACCGGTAATGTGCAGTTAATTGCTGATGACGTGAGGGTGTCTGATATTAAGATTGAAGACGAGCGCACTCTTTTTGATAAGCTGAAGATACCTCTGCTGTTGCTTTTGGTTTTGGCTGGTGTCTATAGTTATTGGAGGTATCTGGGGAGGACGGTTGAGGTTGAGGATGTGACTGAGAGTGCTGCTGTTGTGAAGCCGATTAATGCGCGAAAAGAGGCGATGAAGCTTATACGGAAAGCTGAGAAGATGTATGGTTCAGGGAAAAAGAGGGAGGCGTATACTACTGTTTCACATGGTGTACGGTTGTACTTTAAGTACGTCATCTGCTCTGAGAAGGATGAGCTGACGACAGCAGAGATATTGAGGTACGTGCGCGGCAAGGAGAAGGACGAGTATATCGGGTGGCTTAAGGAGTGTTTTGCGCTGTGCGACCTTGTGAAGTTTGCGAAGTATAAGCCTAATGACAAGGATTTTGATAGGGTTGTTGGGCTTTCTAAGAAGTGTGTTAAGTAATGATTTGTTTGACATCAGGATTTAGAGAAGTTTTTTGGTGAGGCAAGCGCGAAGTGCAATCGAATAAAAGAATCAAGGGCAACGAGTAATATTAGTCAAAACTGAATGTTGGAGGTAAAAAAGGTCTTAATTTTATTGGCATAATATCATCAAGATTTTCAATATCCTGATTAGTTAATTCTATTAAATGTTTCTTGTGAATTTTATAGAATTGTTTTTTGAGTTCTTTTCTTTTAAGATACTTTTTTTCTTCAAGTCCCCAAAATTCAATCCAAACTTTTTGACCAATAGGAATAAAAAAATCACAATAAACTTCTTCTTCAATTGGAACTCTTCGTTCATATGCATGGACAATACCTTTATGATATAACCAATCATCAATCATCTTTTCAGCTCTTGACCGAACCATATGTCCATCTTCAGCACGAATAGTTGCTTTGAATTTTGATCTGAAATTTATTTCTTCTTTTTCAATTTCGGAGGGTTTATAACTTGAAGATTTTTTCTCAGATTTCTTATTATTTTTTAACCAACATTCGTAACACAAAGGTTTATCGCCTTTCTTCCAAATTCCACATTCTTCACATTTGGTGACTTTTCCAGAATCTTTAAGTTTATTACAATCTTTACATAAAGGATAAAATCCAGATTTTGCACCGCAAATTTGACAAGCCATATTATAAATGAAAGAAGAAGAGATAATATAAATGTTCCGTTGCCCCTTAAATTTTTTTGCCCTTTCTCGATTGAAACAAACATGGAGTTATATGGACTTTTGTTCGTATAGCGCCCCGTTTTTGGGGTGTTACGTCTTGTTGCGCTGTTGCTGAAATTTTGTTTTGTGTGTCTGGTATGTCTTAAACTTTTCTCTTTCTCATTTCTCTTAGTTTTTTTATTTTTTCTGCGCCTCCTTTTGTTTTTGCGAGGCGCGCGTAAAACCTGTTTGCCATGATTATCTGCGCATCAACCAGAGGACCTGTGTATTTTATCCAGACTGAGCGCGGATTATCCCTTACAAATTCTGCCCATCTTATGACTTGCTCCATGTGTGTCTTGTCTCTCGTCATAGCAGCAGCCTCCTGATTTATGTGATTTGTTTCACATGTTTATCGTCTGGGTGCGCTTCGGGCCTACTGAAACAATTTCTATCGGGAGCGCCAGCTTCTCGGATATAAACTTCAGGCAGGCCTTTGCGCTCTCTGGGAGATCATCATATTTTTTTATCTGCGAAATGTCTTCGCTCCAGCCGTCGAGTTCTTCATAGACTGGCTCTGCTTTTTTCAGGTCCTCCAGATCATTTGGATATACCTTGGTTTCTTTTCCATTCATTTTGTAGCTTGTGCATACTTTTATCTTGTCAAGGCCCGAGAGGACGTCAAGTTTTGTGATGACTATGCCTGTAAGGCCGTTCAGGTTTTTTGAGTAGTTTAGCATCACAAGGTCAAGCCAGCCGCAGCGCCTTGGCCTTCCTGTGGTTGTGCCGAATTCATGGCCGTTTTTTCTTAAAAATTCGCCTGTTTTGTTTTGCTGTTCTGTCGGGAAAGGCCCTTCTCCTACGCGCGTTGTGTAGGCTTTTACTACTCCGAGAACTTCTGTTATTCTTTTCGGGCCGACTCCTGCGCCTGCGCAGGCTGCGCCCGCTACTGTGTTTGAAGATGTGACGAAGGGGAATGTGCCGTGGTCTATGTCAAGGAATGTGCCCTGTGCGCCCTCGAAGAGGATTTTCTTTCCGCTGTCAAGAGCGCTGTTAAGGAGTACTGATGTGTCGCAGATTAGAGGCCTTATCTTTTTTGCGATTGCTGTGTATTCGCGTATCAGGTCTTTTTCGTTGTGTTTGTAGTTGATGCGGTTGAAGTCGTCTTTGTTTTTTTCTGTGATTTCTGTGATTTTTTCTTTGAGTCTTTGGTCGTCTTTGAAGTCACAGATTCTTATGGCGCTTGTGCGCCCTGCCTTGAACATGTAGGCGGGCCCTATGCCGCGGCCTGTGGTGCCGATTTTTTTTGAGCGCCTGCTCTCTTCAAAATTGTCAAGTGCCCTGTGCCATGGCATGATGACGTGGGCATTGCCTGCTATTTTGAGGTTTCCTGTTTTGTGTCCTCTTTTTTTTAGTGCTTCTATTTCTTCGTTAAGTATTTTTACATCAACCACGAGTCCGTTCCCGATTAGGACTGTTTTATCTTTGTGGAGGATGCCTGAGGGGATCAGGTGCAGCTTGAATGTCTCATCTCCCACGACAAGAGTGTGGCCTGCGTTGTTGCCGCCCTGGAAGCGGGCAATTATGTCTGAGTCTTCTGCAAGGTAGTCTATTATCTTTCCTTTTCCCTCGTCTCCGAACTGCGTTCCGATGATGATTGTTGCGCTCATTTAATCACTCCTCCAGATATTGCTTATTTTCTTTCAGCCATTTTGTGAATTTTTTCAGTGCATCTGTCCTGTGGGATGTTTTGGCTTTCATGTCAGGGTCTTCTGCCCATGTTTTGTCATACCCGTCAGGTATGAATATCGGGTCGTGTCCCCAGCCTTTTGTGCCTCTCTCCTCTAAGATGACTGTGCCTTTTGCGATGCCAAGAAATGTCACAGGCTTGTGGCCTGGTTTGGAAAGGCCGATGCATGTCCTGAATTCTGCTTTGCGGTCTTTGCCTTCAAGAAGGCGAAACAGGCCGGTGTGGCCAATTTTCTCGTGCACCCATTTGGTGTATGTGCCGGGGAAATTGTTGAGTGAGTCTATGAAGAGGCCTGAGTCTTCGACGATCACTGTTTTTTTGGTTTTGCCTGAGATGTATTCTGCGCCTGCTGCGGCTATTTCTTCTATGCTGTCAGACCTTATTTCCGGGTAATTGATGTCTATGTGTTCTACTTCAATGCCTGTCGGGTTCAGGAACTTTCGAAACTCTTTGAGCTTGTTTTCGTTCCCTGTCGCAAAGTGGATTTTCATGATTATTAATGATATGCAGAAATATTTAAAATGAAGGTGAGATATATATTATTGGAGATGCAATATCAACTTTGAGGTGCGTATCATGGATGGGGTCAAGAATGCAGGTATAGTGCTTTTTTCGCTGGGAATAGGGGTTATTTTGCTTTATGTTTTTTATCATTACATTGCCGACTTTATTGGCGCAGATATGCCGCTGGTTATAAAGGCTGGTCTTCTTGCTATGTTTATCGGGCTTGTGATTGTTATGATTCATCTCGTTTTTGAGAGGATAGGTGATTCAAAAAAAGAGAAGAAGAGTCTGAAGGAATGAGGAGGTGTGTGAGATGATTGTTGTGACAACTGATTTTGTCCAGGGAAAAGAGATAACTGAGACTTTGGGTCTTGTGAGAGGAAGCACGATACGGGCCAAGTGGTTCGGGAAGGATATTATCGCAGGGCTTCGGCAGATTGTCGGCGGCGAGCTGAAGGAGTATACTGAGATGCTGGTTGAGGCAAGAGTTGAGGCTGAGAAGAGGATGGTTGAGGATGCGAAGAAGCTTGGTGCTGATGCAGTTGTGAATGTACGGTTTCAGACATCGCAGATTATGGCGTCTGCTGCAGAACTTTTGGTATATGGCACTGCTGTTAAGCTGAAGTGAGAAAGATTGGAAAGTCTTATGAGAATAATGTACCTACATTTTTTTTGCTTGAGCCTTTTATCACTTTTATGTATGGTTCAAAAACATCTATATCATGTTTTAGTTTTTTAAGTTGTTTTTCATCAACTAAATCTGCTTTTGTTAGTATTGTCAATGCTTTTGTATAGACTCTATCTTGTTTTATAATATCTATTAACTGGTCTGAACTGATATTTGTTCTGATTAATATGTCAGCATT
>JAIWAJ010000005.1:0-16077 GCA_048634435.1 Methanosarcinales archaeon | reverse complement strand
TGTGCTTTAAAATTACCATATGTTAGTCGAATTGACTTTTACTTTTACGACAATCAAATAGCATGAGTCTTTTAGAGATTTATCTTGGATATTATTACACATATTCGGATCTGCAACTGTTCTGAAAACATTAAAGTAACAAGTATTTGGTGTCTTTTTGTTGACCATTTTATCGCAAATTGAAAGGTCTCCTTTCATTATAGCAACTTTTTCGTAGCATGAATCTTTTTGGCGTAAATCTTGCATTTTGCTACATATTGAAGCATCTGCTGGTACAGGAGCAACTTTGCTGTAACAAACATCTCTTTCAAATGAATTTTGGAGTTTATCACAGATTGTGTAGTCTATTTTAGTTTCTGCAAGACTTTTGTAACATTGCTCACTAATAAATGAGATAGTAATCCTGTCGCATATACTAGACTCATTTTTAGCTATTGCCAACTTCAAAAAGCATCCTTCTTTGTCAATCATACTCTCCATACTGTCACAAAAAGAGATATCGGTATCAACTCCAACGGCTCTCGCTTTACAGATATATCTAAATTGCGTATCTTCAATATTAGCGCAGATAGACATATCTGTTTTTGCTTCAGCAACATCAGAATAACATGAATACTTTTTGTTTTGGTCCTGGATATCATTGCATATTGAGGGCTCTTGTTTAGCTATGGCTACGCGTGAATAACATGTATCTTTCATATCAAGGTCTACTATTTCATCACATATTGTAATGTCTGCTTCATCTTCAGCAATAGCTAAAAAGCACCCGTCTTTCCATTGATCTTGCAGGCCAGAACATTTCAAAAGAATAGGCTTATCAGCTGAAAGATATGACTTACATGCGTTTTTAAGATAAGGATGTTGAATTTTATTACAGATTGAAATATCTTTTTTAGTTTTGGCAATACCATAATAACACGGATCAGCAGAGCCATCGGACGCATTATGAACTGATAATTCATCACATATTGAAATGTCTACTTTAGCTATTGCAACGTCGACATAGCATATATCCTTCATATGTTGTGTTTGAATTTTATCGCAAAGCAGTAGGTTTTGATCTCTATTGTCTTTTTCATCTATGCAGCCACTCATAATTATTAAAAGACCCAGAATAAGGGTTAAAATACGTGATTTTTTCAACATATAATTTTAGTATTAAATTTGAAGTATAAAAAGGTTTTTGCGACCTGTAAGCAGGTTGCGTATAAGAAGAAGCCAGATTATTTGAGAACCGCTTTTTTTATTTCTGAGAGTGTGTGGGTAACAAGGGTATCTGTTTCTGGCGCGTCTTTTTTAGCTTTCGTGTAGTGTGCCCCGATTAAATAAATCAATAGCAGGACATTTGCTGAGCCGATCAGTAGAGGTTCCATACTAAATATCTGGCTGGTCTCCCTAATATAGATTTGGGTTGATTATTGGTTTTCAGGGTGGAATTATGGCTATTGAGTGCTATTCTCTCATGCTGTAGAATTCGATGCTCTGTTCTTCCATTATGTCCCTGATAGTCTTGTTTTTGCCGTAGCCTGCGTGTTTTGATGCCTGATTCTGATTATTTTTGCATAAACTTTTTAAAGGTAATTGTTCTTAGTTACACAGTGCATGGTGTATGCCATACAGTTTAAGGTGATTTTTATCGGAGCGATTAAACAGAGATACATTAAAGGAGCTGCAAATAAGCTTGTCAAAAATTTCCCTGAAGAGTTTTCAAAGGATTTTAATGCGAATAAGGAAGTTTTGAAGGAACTTGATATTGTTGACAGTTCTCATGTAAGAAATAAGATTGCTGGTTCTATTGTGCATGTCGTGAAGAATAAGAAGTTTTGAGCGGCGCAGGTTGCTGGATATAGATGTCTCTTGTGGTCACAACTTGTGTGGATGTGTTGATTCTTTAGAAAATAGAAGAATAATTCTAGTTGATACTCTGGTAGCAGCTATTGAACTTAGCAATAAAATTGCCCCGGAACACTTGGAGTTACAGGTGAAAAATCCAAAGCAGTTGATGGAGAAATTAAGAAACTACGGCTCTTTGTTTATCGGGAAATATTCTGCAGAGGTTTTCGGGGATTATTGCAGCGGAACGAACCACATCCTGCCGACAAACAGGGCAGCACGATACACAGGAGGCTTGTCTGTAAAAGATTTTATTAAAGTCCTGACGTATCAAAAGATTGGCCAAAAGGGAGCAGGTAATTTGGCTGAAACGGCTTCAAAGCTTGCGGAAATTGAAGGATTGGAGGCGCACAAGAAATCAGCGGAGGTAAGGTCAATATAAAGGTATATATATGATTAATTATAACTTATCATTGGTGATCTGAATGAAAATAGAAAAAGTAAAAGGCATGAGGGATTATGATACTGATGATATGCTTATTCGCAGGAATGTTGTTGCTATGGTTGAGAAAATCTTTGAGAAGCGCGGCTTTGTTCCTATTGAGACGCCTGCACTTGAAAAATGGGACGTGCTTGCCGGGAAGGATGCAGGCGGGCGCGACATTCTCGAGCAGACTTTTAATTTTCTGGACCAGGGTGAAAGAAGAATCGGGCTTAGGTATGACTTGACAGTGCCACTGGTCCGTTATGTATCAGAAAGATCCAACATCGGGTTCCCGTTCAAGAGGTACCAGTACGGGCGCGTGTGGAGATATGAGGAGACGAGAAAGGGCAGGTACAGGGAGTTTTACCAGTTTGATATTGATGTTGTGGGTGCGCAATCGGTTGCAGCTGATGCGGAGTGCATTGCGACGATCGCGGATGCGCTCGGTGAGATCGGTGTCGGGAGGTTTAAGATTCTTATCAATAACCGCAAAATTGTCGAGGGAGTGCTTAACTTTCTTGGCATCAAGAGCAAAAAGCAGATTGAGGGAGCGATGAGAACTATTGACAAGATAGAGAAGCTTTCTTCTGTGCAGCTTTATGCGGAGTTCAAGCGATATGGCATCGAGAGGGTGCAGGCAGGAGAGATATTGAATGCGCTCTCAAGAAAAGGGAAGCCTGCTGAAGTCATACGCACCATGCTTAAAGAATTCCCAGATAATGATAAGGTGCTTGAGGGGATTGGTGAGCTTGAGAAGCTTGTGGATTATCTGGATGCTTACAGGGTCACTAACAAGTGCGTTTTTGACCTGTCGCTTGTAAGGGGTCTTGGGTATTATACTGGATACGTGTTTGAAGCGCGGCTTGATGCTAGTGGAGACAGCATTGCTGGGGGCGGACGGTATGATAAGGTTATCGGGTCTCTTGTTTCGCGCGAGATTCCTGCTGTCGGGTTCTCGCTTGGCATCGAGAGGATTCTTAATATCCTGAAAGAGAAGGATTATGTCAAGAGGCCTGTTTGCGATTATTTTGTCGTATATGCAGGCGATGAGATGAAGTTCAGCGCCATTAAGATTGCTGAGGCGCTTCGGGCTGAGGGTATGATTGTTGAAACTGACCTTATGGGCAGGAATTTTTCTAACCAGATGAAGTATGCTAACAGGATAGGTGCAAAAAAGGTTGTCATTGCCGGGCAGAAGGAGATGGCGCAGGGAAAAGTTGTTGTAAGGGACATGATAAAAGGCAAAGAGACGATTGTCGAGGTTGAGAGGATTTTAGGGGTTTGAATTGTGTTCCCTTAGCAGTTCATCTCTATTTTATTCACAGCAATTCATGCTCATGTCCCATTAATTTCTCATTTGGAAGATTTTTTTTGGTTTGATAAACTCTGTCCAGTATCAAACCAAGAACAAATAATTATAAATAATTCAGATGAATTATAGATATATAAGGATGACTACCTATATATATATCAATATATTGACATAAAAGTGTATATTTTAGTTTGTTTTAGTTTGAGATATTCAAGAGGTGATAACTTGCCAAAAATAATAGGGATTGTTTCAGGGAAAGGCGGGACTGGGAAGACTGTCTCGTCAATCAATATTGCGCTTGCGCTTCACCAGTTTGGTGAAGAGGTGACTGTTGTAGATGCAGATACAACTGCGTCTAACTTAGGCATGCATCTTGGGTTTTACACGTTTCCAAACAAGCTTCAGGATGTTTTAAATGATGAGATTGACATAAGCCGCGCTATTTACATGCACCATACTGGCTTAAAACTAATACCATCATCCATTGATCTGGATTCACTGGGTGTGGATGTGTCCAAACTCAGGCTTGCTTTGAGCAAACTTAAGGGCACTGTAATAGTAGATTGCCCGCCGGGTCTTGACAACGATTCCGTGGCGGTTTTAGATGCCTGCGACGAGATTATTGTCATTACAAATCCGGAAATCCCGACTGTTGCCAATGCAGTCAAGGTTGCGCGGGTGGCAGCAGACATGAAAAAAAATATCCTGGGTGTGGTGGTTACAAGGGCCAAGGATGCGGCATGGGAACTAAGACCCGAAGACGTCGAGATGATGTGTGAAGCTCCTGTTATTGGAATTATCCCTGAGGACTGGAATGTAAACAAAAGCATTTTCGAGAAAGTGCCAATCGTGGCTCAAAATCCTTATTCGCAGGCATCCATTGAATATAAAAAGCTTGCAGCGCGCCTAATCGGCAAAACTTACGAGCCACCCAAGCACATGGGATTGAAGAAATTGCTGGGATTGATCTGACCCTGCCTGATTGAATGAGGCAAGTATTTTAGTGTTTATAAGGGAATTCAATGACTAAAAATCCAACCATACTGTTTTTGGCCACAATCGGACTTTTGGCAGGTTTCTTTATTGCCAGTGCTCAAGTCTTTGCAAGCGGGAGCTGCACTGTTACTTCCCCGGCCGGCGCAATATGGTATAATAAAAACAACATGGTTGATATTAGCTGCACCTGTCCTTCTGATACAACACAGCTGCAGAATACATATATTACTAAATTTTATAGCACTCCTATAAGTTTTACTGGTGTTGGGACCACATGGGTATCTACAGTGAATATTGATTCCAGACTTGAGTCTGCAAAGTACGGCACGTATTTAGTTAGTGGTGAGTGCCTTGATGCGAATTATACAAAGACAGGCAATTTTTCCGGTACTTTTGATCTGCATCAGCTTAGAGGGGCGATTGTGGCACCAAGCAGATCGATGCCAATCGATACATATTTGACAAATGCTACATCTGTTGAATACAGAGTGTATAAAGACGGGAAGATAGTTACACTGGAAACGCTTGCATCAACGGGTGGAACATTGAATTTTGATGTTTATCTGAATAATGAGGCTACGTCAGACAAAAAGATTGCTAATAGCAATTCTGCGTCCTATGACCCTGAAAAGCAGTTATGGATTATACCGTGCTACAGGCTGGATACGGTTTCGGGGCTGTCTTCGGAAAACAGATATGATCTTAAAGTGGATTTTACTTATACTGAGCCGCCAGATACTACGATTCTGCTAACCACTACAGAGGTTGATGCTGTCAGGACCATGAAATCACTGGTTGTCTCTTTAGTGCCGGGCACACTTCCGACGGTTCTTGACCTTACGGCTTCGACTAAAAAAGAAGTCAAAGTGAGGGTGGTTTACCAGGGAGAACCTGCAGAAAATCTGGATATGACTCATTTTGATGTTTATCTGGAAAGAGAAGATGGTGAGAGAACAGCTAACTTGGTTGATCTGGAAGGATTTACATTTAATGAGGGTGATGGATATTATGTTGTTCCCATAAATATATTGCAGCAGGACCCCGGGAATTATGTGTTGAAAATAGCTGTATGGTACTCAGGGGTTGGCGAGGTCATACTTACTGCTGCAGATGTCCGGTTTGTGCTTGCGTTCCAGGGGCAACTGGTGGATTCAAACGGCAATGTTGTTTCTGCAACTATTGTGCTAAAGAATAATGAGACAGAAATACCTTTTACTACAGACGGTACGGGAAAGTATAATGTGCCTATTTGTGCTGATACTTATGATATTGCTATGCGTTTCCCTGAGGTGTGGAGGGTAGAGCTAACCGGAGTTGAGATATGCAGCAATACTATTGATTCTATAAATTATGATTATTTTTCAGGCAATCCTGAGATTGAGGGTCTGACTGTGGCAAAACTGGTGGTTCTTGAGTTTGGGCTGCCGTTTGAGTCAGCGTATCTTGAGATACCGTATGCCGGCGGAGCTGTTGAAAAAGAAGAGAATATTGAGACGTATGAGTGTACGAAGTGGAATTTCGATACGAGGAAGTGTTATGGTGAATGGAGGGAAGTGCCTAGTGTTATCAATATTGTAAGAGATCTAGTTTCTTTTAAAACAAACTGGCTGTCTGCTTTTGTTATCGGGGAGCGGCGCGGATTGTGGCTGGATGCGGCGCTTGACAAAGAGGATTATTTTGCCAAAGAAAGGATGACTCTGACTGGCAAGGTCGTAGATACAAAAAGTGTTGATATTGTGGGTGTTGACATCTATTTCACTGTTGACGGCACTGATATATCCGGGAAAACAACATCTGGCGATGGAGGTATTTTCACGGCCATATTGTCTGCACCAGATGACGGCGGGACATATAATATTATAGCCAATGCGAAAAAGAGCCCGTATATTTCTCATAACATGACCTATAAGTTCGAGGTTACCAGAAAGAAAGAAGTCAACCTGCAGGTCCCAGAGACAGTGGACATCAAACTGAATGAAAGCTCGACTGTGAAGTTGACTGTGTTTAACACAGGTCAGACAGAACTCACTAACGTTAAATTGAGCATTTCAGGGCTGAAAGATACATGGTATAAGCTGGAACCTGCGATTTTCGAGAGCATTCCTGCCGGTGAAAGAAAAAATGTAGATTTGAATGTACACATACCTGCTGAGGATTGTGAAAGCGGGAATTGCGAAAAATATTATTTTGTAAATGTTGATTTTAAGTCAAATGAAATAGCTGAAAAAACAGCGTTTACAGCGAAAATCAAGACAAATGAGTCTTTTGAAGAAAGTGTGTCTGAACCTGAGGAAGCGCAGTCTTTTACCTTGCCGGATATGACTGGCCTTGTTTCACTGGCAAGTGCAGGAAAAACAAATATGTATCTATCGCTTTTCTTTATTGCGGCAGCATTTGTTGTCATGACAATAAAAAAGAGGCAAAGAAGAGCAGCAAAAAGTGCAGGATCCAGGTATATCCATATGCCAAAGCGCAGTGCTGTTTCAGCAGTAAACACATTAAAGGCACGGTTTAGCCGGAGGAGATAAAGGTTGCCTGAATCTCGCACTCTCTAGGGAATAAAAAAATAACGGAAATAAATCCGTTATTTCTCTTCATCTGGTTTATCCGCTTGCAGAGCTCTGTGCAACCACTGTAAGGTATCCTGTTTTTACATCACCCAATGCAGTACCGAACGGGACTCTCATTTCAATGTTCATTGCCATCGAGTCTCCTGGAAGCAGTTCTGTACTTGTGCTGTTGTAGGTATAGGCGTTGCCGCTCAGCCCGCATGTGCCTGCGCCAGGTGCATCTGCATTCCATCTGAATATCCTTACTTTGCTGCAGTCAATGTATGCTGCGACACAGTAGTCGGAACTTGGGGTGTCGACTGATATCACACCAGCTCCATTTGTTGAATAAGTCCAGTTTGCATTATATCCGCTCTCGTACATGCCTCCAAGAACTGCAGTATCCACACTTGCACTTGTCAGGTCAATCGTACCTGTTTGCGTTTGGTTGTGCGGGCTAGTACCTATTGTAAATGTTACTGCATTTGCACTTCCGTTACAATCTGTTCCTGCTGTAGTTAATGCCCAAAAGTATTCATTATGGCCGGACCTCAACCTCCCGTAAGATTTCGTGTTTGCAGGCAGGTTAAGATAAACAAGTTCCCTGGTTTCATTGTATTCCAGCCGGTCTATGAACGACATTGCGTTTTGAGTTATTGCGCCGCCGTCCGGGCTCACGTTTATCTCTGCGGCAATAAAGTTTGCAGCATCGTATTTGCCGCTGTCTCCTGTTGCAAACGGTCTTACTGTGGGCTGTGTAACATTCAGCCAGAGATTGGTTATATTTGTTGAGCCAATGTTTTCCAGCTGGAAGCCTGTCTTGCTAATGCCGGTTAACTCATTATTCGTATAGTTGGCTATCCTGGTTCCCGGGTCAGCTACACCGAAACTCATATTATCCGGTGAAATATCTATCATTGTTTTTGTGTTCAGGGTTATTGATATTGTTGCATTGTCTGTTACGTTTATTGCGGTCCCTGACGGGATGTCTACATTCGCAAACAATGCTGCAGCAATTACCACTATCCCCAAAATACTTACTAATTTTCTCTCTTCCATTTTATCTCCTCCTTTTATTTAAATTTAAGAGCACTTTTTTCAAAAGTGCATGATTAATATACACCTGATTTTTGGCTTAAATTTTCGTTTTGTTTTTCATCCCCAGTTATTCATTGCTTACATAAATGGTCAACAGACCGTTTTTTATGGCACCCATGGGTACCCCGTATGGTACATATATTTTTATATTCCCTTTAGATACATTACCGGGGAATAAAGCATTGGTTGTCGAATTCATAAAGTATCCTATATCTTTACAAACGCTTCCCCCTGCACCAGGTGTATCTGCATTCCACCTGCTAAACACTACTCTGCTGCAGTCGTCTGGCACGCTGACGCAGTAATTTGCGCCGCCGGAATTTGGAAACGTCGCGTTGGTTGCGCTCCAGCCGGTTCCGGTTGCTACCAGAGGAAGAGGCGTGGGGGTGGTGTCGCTTAAATCAACATCTCCTGTATCATCTTTTGTATGGGGAGTGGCGCCGTAATATAATGTGCCGTCTGAACAGTTACCACTTGTACCGACCCTGATAGCCCAAAAATACTCATAAGAGGCATTTCTGAATCTTCCGAATATATCGCCATTTGAAAAGTCAAAACCGCCTGGAGGCGTTACATATAATGTATCATCATCTGTTCTTGGATACTCTACCCTGCTTGGAAAATAATAAGTGCCTGTGCTTTCGTTTGAAACAACTACGAAATTTCCTGCGTCATATGCCAAAGGATTGCCTGAACCAAATGGCCTTTGTGATGGATATGTGCTGTTGAACCAGATTCTCGTTATATTTGTTGAACCAATATTTTCTATCCATATGCCACTATAATTACCTATGTTCTCATCATCACTGTCGCCAACACTGCCGGGGTCAAGCGGGCCATAGGAAAGGTTGCTTGGATTAATATCAACCATGCTCTTTTCTGAAATGTTGATAGAAATAGTTATTGTATCGTTTCCTTTGAATTGTGCAAACCCGCTGTCTGTGTGACTGAATAGAGAAATAGATAATAAAAATATGATTAAGATTACAGCGTTAGACAGACGTACTATTGTTCTCTCTCCCTTCATTTTATCTCCCCTAGTTCGAATCCGGCTGAGAAATCAGCCTCATACCAGATGATGAATACAATGGTTCCCTAAACCATTATATACGGTTCTCTATTTATATTGCAATGGATTTTATGTTGTAGTATTGCTGTTGTAGTGTAATATCTTGGTATATCACGTATATAAAGATTTTGATGTGTCGAATATATATTTTGGTGTTTGGGGTTTTTCGCATGAATACAGATTAATTTCGCATACAGTATTGCGTTTTTGTGAATATTTTGCGCTTGTGAAGGGTTTCAAGGATATCTGTAATTTTTGCCCAACGCATGTTGATTCCACATATCTGCTCATAATTACTGGAACGACACCAAAACAGGATTGGTAAATTACAGAATTATAGTCAAAGACATAACTTTTTCATGGCACTTAGGTGCCAAGCTTTTGAACTTGCGTTCAAAATGGACTATATGTCTTTGCCATATGTTGTTTTGAAACTCGTTTTATGAATTGAGTGCACTTTATGTTGTATTTTTTCAACTTTGGAAATACATCCGTATTTACAAATACATTAAAATCCAGTGACGGTCGCCAGTAAACGTAATTTTTCTTTCTTAACTTCGGACTGAACAAAGCTATTTAAAGTTATGCTTCTAACTGAATAGCGGAACCAGAGAAAAAGGATATAATATGATTATTTCTTATTAATTAGTTGTTTTTTATCGTATATAAAGTATATCCCACGATAAAAAAGCTTGGAAATAGGCGAATATAGCCAAAATTTCCATGATTTTTAAGATGATTAATGATATTACTTGGTTCAATGCAAACAAATACATAAAATGGAATGCATAATACAAAATATAAGGTGATTAATATTACTATAATTAGTGAAAATGAAAGCAAAATTAAAAAGAAAAAAAGAAAAGAAGCAAAATGCGGGGGCGCCGGTTTGGGAAAAAAATTTGTTCCTGATACTTCAGCGATTATCAACGGCGTTGTTTCGAAGCTTATCCTGGAGAAGAAAATCAGGGGAGAGCTTATAATACCGGAATTCGTGATAGCTGAGCTTGAAAACCAGGCTAACCGCGGGCGCGAAATCGGGTTTGACGGGCTTGACGAACTTAAGAACATACGGACTCTGTGTAAAAAACATAATATTAAAGTCAGTGAAATGGGCAGGAAGCCCACGATTGAGGAGATCCAGCTTGCGAAAAGCGGCAGGATTGATGCGCTTATCAAGGATATTGCGCGCGACAACAAAGCAACTCTTATCACTGCAGATATAGTGCAGGCGAAGTCTGCGGATGCGGTTGATGTTCGCGTGCTTTATTTCAAGAGAGAGGATATAAAGACATTAAAAATCGAGAAGATGTTCACTCCTCTTACATCATCTATCCACCTTAAGGAAGGGGCTGTTCCAAAGGCTAAGGTAGGAATGCCCGGGAAGGTTAAGCTTGTTGAGACTGACAAGAAAATAACCACTAAGGAGGAACTTGAGGATATTTCCAAGGAAATCATGGATATTGTCAGGGTGTCTGATGATGCCATGGTTGAAATCGGTGCCCGGGGAGCAACTATCGTGCAGTATGGCCGGTACAGGATTGCTATTACAAGGCAGCCGTTTTCTGAAAAGATGGAAGTTACTGTCGTGAGGCCTATTGCGAAGGTTGATATTGATTCTTATAGGATGTCTGCCAAGCTGAAAGAGCGGCTTGATACGCGCGCTGAGGGGATAGTTATTGCAGGCCTGCCTGGTGGCGGTAAGAGTACGCTTGCCCAGGCGTTTGCTGAATATTACCAGAAAAAAGGCAAAATCGTAAAGACAATGGAGCAGCCAAGGGATTTGCAGGTCGGGGCAGATATTACGCAATATGGCGCACTTGGTGGTGATATGGCGAAAACCGCGGATATCATGCTTCTTGTAAGACCTGATTTTACTGTATATGATGAATTGAGGAGAACAAATGATTTCAGGATATTTGCGGATATGCGGCTTGCGGGTGTTGGTATGCTTGGGGTCGTGCATGCGACTGAGGCTATTGATGCTGTCCACAGGTTTATCGGGAGAATTGAGCTTGGACTGATTCCACAGGTGATTGATACTATCATATTTGTCAAAGACGGTGAGATCAGGAAAGTGTATACTTTAAGTCTCGGGGTGCGCGTGCCGACAGGAATGAGTGAGGCAGATCTTGCACGGCCCGTCATTGATGTGAGTGACTTTGAAACTGAAAAACTCGTGTATGAAATATATACTTACGGTGAGCAGACTGTTGTTATTCCTGTGAAGGATGAAGAGCAGTCGAGTGTGAATAAGCTTGCTGGCGAAAGGATCCGGGAGATTCTTGGAAAATATATCCATAACCCGATTGTTGAAGTTGTTTCCGGGAACAGGGCAATTCTGAGGGTTGCCAAGGAGGACATATCATATGTTATCGGGAAAAACGGGACGCGGATATCTGAACTTGAGAAGACTGTCGGGATGCATATTTCTGTTGAGCCTATCCTTGATACACTGAAGCATGAAATAGGGTACAAGGTGTTTGAAAGCGGGGGGTATATTTCTGTAAGTGTGCCGAAGGCGCATATTGGCTCTAATGTGGATATATACAAGGGCAAGGAGTATTTGTTCTCTGCAACTGTCGGCAAGAAAGCTATCATCAAGGTTAAGAAGAAGAGTGAACTTGGAACAAAAGTGCTGCAGGCGAGTGCACTTCAGAACCTGAGAGTGCTTGTTGGATGATTCAGTCTATCGGCAAGGTGTTTGCAGAACATTTATAAAAGTATCAGGATATAGTTATTTTAAAATCGAGTATATAGGGCACTTAAAAGTGTCCTAGAACCAAGGCAAAAACGGAACTCTATCGTTCCGCAAGTTTTTGCACTAAAAAACGATAGGTGAAATACATGGCAGAAGTAGAATTTGAAACAGTAGTATCAGAGGATGTAAATTTTGGAACCAACAATTTCCTCGAAGTTGCAAGAAAAAAGGCAATAACCGACGATTCTGAGAATGAGTTTATCTCAATATCGAGAGGTTTTTTCACGCCTAAAGAAGAGGAAAAAAGGTTCAGAAAGTCTATTGCATTCCCGGTGGACCCGGAAGTCGTAGATGCTGTGATTGCTGCTTTGAAGAAAGTCAGTGAAGGAGTATCAGCTCCAGTGAAAGCAGAGGCACCAAAAGCTGCCAAGGAAGAAAAAGTAGAAGAAGAAGAGGCTGAAGAGCCTGCCAAGGAAGAAGAGGATGATGAGGCTGAAGCGGAAGCTGAGGTTTCTGATGAGGAAAAGTAAATCTGAATTCTTTTTTGGATATTTCTATTTGGATTTTTTCAAAATATCATGGGGTCTTTTTGGACCCTTTTTTTTGTTTTTTTGTGTTTAGTTAAGGCTCATGTTAAATGAACTAATAGGCATTCAAACATGTGGTACAGTCAAAGAATATAAAAATATGTATTCTACTTACGTTTGTGTTGGTTATGCTGAATGCAAATTCGAAAATAATATTTATATCGTGCATTGATAAGAAGAGAAGCATTAAGGAGATTGCGCGCGAATGGGATTATAAGTATGAGTCAGGCAAGTTATACCACGGAAATTCGCAGGAAGAACTTCTTAAAAATAAGTTTGTCAAGAAAGAGAAATCAGGGAAGTATGTTTTCTATAAAGCAGATATGAAGAAGTTTGGAAAGTACATCATGAAAATGATAGATGATATGGATGAAAATGATGAGATGGAGGGTAATCTCAAGATGGTTCTTAAGGATAATTATGCTGAGTTTGTGGAGTTTTTGGGAGAGGACTTTGTTTTGGAGAGAGTGTTTTCCATTAAAAACCTGAAAAGGCTTTATGATGATGACAGGACGCTGATACCTGATAATTTTGATGCGTGCTTTTTTGGTGTGTATCTTTCACTTGTCCTGTTTTTCATTGCTGACGGACAGAAGAACAAGGAGAGGCTGCTTAATATTTTCGGGACACTGCTTCTTTCACAATTCGGGTGCAAGATTAATATGAAGGCATTTGTGCGCGGGAATATTAATATTTTCGAGAAGAACAGGAAAACTGTTGAAAATTACAAGATCCTGTATGATGAGTACCAGGAGCTTTTGTAATGGAGTATGGAATATGAAAGGGGTCTATGTTCTGGTTATTGAGGTCAGCAGGGATATCGATGTGAAAATCGGTTCTCTGGGTAAAGTAAAGTTCACAAAAGGCCTTTATGGTTATGCTGGTTCTGGGCAGAATCGTCTTTTTAAAAGGATTGAGAGGCACCTGTCAGATGAAAAAAAGATATTCTGGCATGTTGATTATCTGCTTGATAGTGGTTCTGCCAAAGTTGTGAGGGTTTTTTATAAAGAGGGACCTAAGTCTCTTGAGTGCAGGACTGCTGCGCAATTGAGGGAATATAGTATTGATGTCCATGGTTTCGGGTGCTCTGACTGCAAGTGCGGGGCGCATCTGTTCAGAATCAGCAATCTTGAAACTGTTTTGAGGCTGGGAATGGAAGAATATCATCTCTTGTGAGCAGATTGAAGCAAATCTATATGAACCAGAATGACCATATTAGTGCTTATGATGAGATTTGTAAGTTTTTTTGCCGGATTTATGATAGCTGTTCTTCTAGTGCATGGTGTGTTTGCTGATTCGGTTCTGAATGATGTGCAGGATGTGCCTTTGACTAATACCACACTGTTTCTTCTGTTTTTGATTGTTGTGATACTGGTTGCGCTTGTCTTAAAGTACACTCACAAGCGAAGCGATGTTGAGAGGATGCGCCAGGAACTTGAAGAGGAAGAAGCAGAAAGAGATTTTGATGAGTCCTGATGGGGGGGATAGGAGCGCCCTCAACGCGATTCGAACGCGCGACCCCTTGCTTAGGAGGCAAGTGCTCTATCCACTGAGCTACGAGGGCATAATGAATCTATTTGCGGGTAATTTTAAATTGTTTTTAATTGCAGATTGAATATTGTCTTTTCCCGAAATAATTACCACTCCAATCTTCTTAACGTTTCTCATGATATATCACCACCTGAAATATCCATTACTCAATGCAAACCAGTATTCTGTAGGTAACTTTCTTTCAAAAGCAATTACAGGCGTTTCAGCCTTTCTAAGATTTAGGCTGCCATGCGGCCTGTTGTTATACCACTCCACAAGTTTATCAAATGACTCATGTTCTGCTCTGAATTTTTCATAAAAATCAAACCACTTCTCGATATTTCCATTCGTCTGCGGGTGTTTTACCCGGCACTTTATGTGCCTGATTCCATTCTCCCGCGGGAATTTTTCAAACAGGCCATTTGTTCTTCCTTTTTTATCTGTTTGATTGGCTGTGAACTGGCTGCTATGATCCGTTATAGTTTCCCTGACAACTCTTACATACCCATACTTATCAATGACTTTCTGGACGATAAGTATCGAATTTTCAGTAGTTGCCTCGTCAAATTCGCCCCACGCAAGGATTTTCCTTGATGCATCATCTATAGCCACACAGACCTGCTTGCCATTATATTTGCTTGCATGCCAATCCAGATGAATTGCTGACAGGGAATGTTTTCGCTCATATCTTATCCATGGCTTTCTACGTTTCTGCTTCTTCGGATCTCTCTTAGCATACCCCTTTTTCAGGAGCACCTTATGAATCGTATTATGCGGAATCCTTATCTTGTGTTTGTGATGTCTCACTTTTTCAAGATATAATGCATTAAGCTTGTATTCTTTGTATAACTTGTCGATTAGATCTTTCCATTCTTCTTGGATTTCCTTTTTCGGCCTTCCAAGACCAATGCCACTTAAAGGGACTTCTCCAGATGTTTCAAATACAGCATATATTTACCGGACCAGGGTGTTGTTATGCCTAAATATATAGCAGCAAACACTTGTTTTATTTCTCGTTTTTTGTATTTGCTCAAAGCCCACTTTAATTTCCTCTTGTTCTTGATTTGTACCATATACTTTACATTGTTCAAAAAGAGGAAATTTTTATGGGAAAATATATAAATAATTTTGTCAGGTACTATAATTAAAGAAAAACCAAAATTTAGATTTACCAATGGATTAGAAGGAAGAGGATAGGCCGGGGATGTAAAAGAAATGTTGCTGGATATTTCAAAATCAGGAAATTTGGGTTTTAAACCAGAAAGTTCATCAAGAGAATCTGTTAAAGAAGCAGCGGAAGAAGCAACCACAAAACAGTATTTAAAGTTTTAAAAATAAATAAGTAAGTGGAAAAATGACGAAAAAAGAAAAAATTGTGATAGGCAATAAAGATATAGAATATGCTATTAGAATTCTGAGGATTAGTCCCGAAGTTAGAAAATTACTTCGAATCAAGACGGAGGAAGAAGAAAGTTCGCACAAAGGAATGACATATGAACAAAGGTTAACTAAAGAACTGGAAGAAAAATTGGCCATTCCAGAAGAAGAAAGAGATAGCGAGGACTGGCTCCATATAGGATATGCTTTAAGTGAATTTGGGGAAAAAGAAAAGGCAAAAGATGCATATGAAAAACTATTGAAAGAAAAATTTAAAATTGCACCAGCAAGAAGAAATAGTGAGGATTGGTTATATATAGGGGAAGCTTTAATGAATGCCGGGAAAGAAAAAGAGGCAGAAGATGCATATTTAAAAGAAGCTGAAGTTTTGGAGAAAGAAACAAATAGAATAATGGAGAAATTAATATGGGATATCCCACAAACAGAAGAAGATTTAAAGAAAGCAGAGAAAGGAGAGATGCTTCTTGGACGAAATCATAAAATAGCTGATGCAATAGAGTCTCATCTTTTGACAATTGCC
>JAIWAJ010000004.1:0-16947 GCA_048634435.1 Methanosarcinales archaeon | reverse complement strand
TTATAAGTGTTATTGATGAGTAGTTGCATATGGTTGAAACTACAGATTATCTGATTGTAGGATTTATAGGTAATCCGCTTGAAGTAGGATTTGGGGAAGAGAAATCACTACCCTGTGAACTATATTTCGACTATCTTGGAATTGATAAGTCTGGCAATCTATATGTCCAAAGGGGTAAATCTCCTTTAATCAAACTACTCCATCCAGAATATGATGGTGCTGGTGAATTTAATGAAGGTACGCACATAGGTATAATTGGTGATGAACGTTTCTATGAGGCTCTTAAGAAAGAGACTTTAACTAGGGAGGAAATACGTAAGGCATTTATTGAGTATACGAAACTTAGTTTAAAAAATGGGATTCCTTATGTCTTTACTACTTTTGTAACTAAGGGTGATATTCTTAATCTTTCTGGTGTTGCTGCGGACTTGTGCTATAAATATTCCGGGGATGGAACCTCTTCCGATGGCTATTTTGTACGTCAGAAGAAAAAAATAGGGAAGATAAGGGATGGTTTGGAAGAAAATGACGAAATGAATCATGTGTATATGATAATACCTGAAAAGAGTCCTATAGTGTATCAGGTAGCTGAAATTTACCGGAGAATGTTTCAACAGCAGGACCTGTCATAAAAACATGGTTTGATTCTTTGTCCCATTCTATTTTTAGGTCACCGCCTTTCAGGCGGACTGTCAATTGTCTTTCTGTTTTTTTGTTTAGGATGCATGCTACTGCTGATGCGCATGCGCCTGTCCCGCATGCAAGAGTCTCGCCTGCGCCTCTCTCCCAGACGCGCATCTTGATCTCGTTCCTGTTTAATACCTGTACGAATTCTACGTTTGTCTTGTTGGGGAATGATTCATGGGTTTCTATTGCTTTTCCAAGGTTTTCGAAACCTTCAAATTCCGTGTTAGCACTAAATATTATGCAGTGCGGATTTCCCATTGAGACGCAGGTTATTTTCAGGGTTTTGTTGTTTATGTCGATATTCTCGTCTATGACTGTGCCTGCTGGCCCTTTCATTGGTATTTTCTTGCGCTCAAGGACAGGTTCGCCCATGTCGACGCGGATCTCTTTTACTGTGCTTTTTTCGATAATTAGTTCCGGCTTTATTATGCCTGCTTTTGTCTCGAATCTTAGTCTTGTTTTTTTTGTGAGGTTGTGGTCATAGACGTATTTTGCAGCGCATCTTATGCCATTGCCGCACATTTCCGCTTCTGAGCCGTCTGAGTTGAATATCCTGTATCTGAAATCCTTTTCTCCAGACTCAGGAGGCATGATCAGGATTATGCCGTCTGAGCCGATGCCAAAGTGGCGGCTGCTCATTTTGGTTGCGAGTTCTTTGAGGTTTGTGTTGTTTAGGTTTTGTTCAAAGCAGTTTATGAAGATGTAGTCGTTTCCAAGACCGTGCATTTTTGTGAATTTTATCTGCATTTTATTACCATTGGTTATCATAATCGTCTCTGGAAATATGAGCGCTTTTAGAATTAAATGTTTATGTGCTGTCTTATCCATACATGCTCTCAGCACTCCTGGCATCAGGCAACCCGTGCTTGTGGCCGGGTGATTTTTTCCCTGCGCTTGTGGTCTCTTTCATCAGGTGCCTTTTCTTTTTGTTCCTTTCCAGGAAAAGGGATAGTCTTTGTGTATCTTCTGCGAAAGGTATTGTGTATTCTACCTGCTTTTTGCCGCAGCTCGCTATTTTTATGTCGCAGAGGCGCCGTGGTTTGTTGTCTGAGTTTGAGTAGCTTATGTGGAAGAAATGGCATCCGCAGTGCTTTGCGATGAACATTGCAAAGTCATCTGGCTTGTGCAAATATATGGGAAGGCTCAGGTCCTTTTTGTGTTTAGGGATGTTTTCTCCTTTTTTGTACTGGTGTATCCTGAGCCTGATTTTTTCTTTCACATTAAGTCTACCACCGGGTCCTGATCGTGTATGTCAGTGTCTTTGTGCCGTCTTTGGGTACTTTTAAGGTCCACTGGAGCTTGTTTGTTGATTTTTTGTCGTACGGGTCTGATGTGGCTGTGACTTCCCAGTCGCCATAGGGGTGCTCGATGACATTGATGTATACGTCTTCATCCTTGTGGTTTCTCAGCTCCACTTCATAGGATGTCTCACTTACGTGGTCTGAAATTCTTGTGTATTTTGTCTGCTTCTTTTCACCGACAAGGTCGAATGCGTTGCCAAGATAAAGCCTGATCTCCTCGTCTTTTGGTGTATGGTCTATTGAGTCCTCGCCTATGAACTGGAGTTTGCCTTCTGAGTCTTTTTTGTAGACGCGCACTGTCCCTTTTGGCAGCGGCAGTCCCATGCCGTTCTCTTCTGAGTTCCTGAGGTTCAGCATGACGTTTATCTTGGTGCTGTCAGAGCTTTGCCAGTAGTAGCGCCTTGCGGGGTCAAATACGAATTCCTTGACTACAGAGACATCGGGGGCATTGAATAGCGTGACCTGCTTTTGCTGGTTGTTCTGGAGGGTGGTCGGCCTCTGGAGAGTGTACATATGGTACTCAAATAGCTGTTCTTCCTGGAACTGTCCTCCTTCTGCTTTTTCTTCTGCAATATCATACATTGCTCTCGGTGCAGGTATTGCTTTTTGGACCCTGTGAACATCGCCTGCCACAAGCTTGAGCCTGGCGTTTTCAAATGTCGTGCCTGCGTTGTTGTTTATTGTCACCCAGCCTGTTAGGTCTGTTTTCTTGTCATCTTTGTCGACGACAGCAACGTAATTTGCGTTCCAGTTCATGCCGCCTGTCATGTATGACAGCTCAATTGAGTGGTTGCCTGTGGCTGCGCTGTTTACCAGCCATTTTAGGGTGGGCTGGGTGATGAGCCCTTTCGGGAGCGCTGGAAGCTCTACTTCATCTGCGTTGAGGATCAGTATTTTTCCCTGTGAGTCTTTTAGTATGACCTGGTTGCCTGAATGGCTGAGCAATGTGCCTGTTTTTGTTTCTGTTCTGTCACCGTTGTTGATGCGTATGGTTATTTCCCTGTCTATGTATTTTTCAAACAGTTTGTCTTTGCTTACGAGGTCGTATTCGTAGTTTTGCTCAAGCACAATGCTTTTCGGGTATGTGAGGTCTTTGAAATGGACGCTTGTGGGGTCAATCTGGCTTGCGACGCCTTTGAAATAGACAATATTGTGGCCTGCATCGAGTTGTTCTGTCCTTACTTCCTTTACGACCCCGAGATCGGAGTTGTATACTGTTACGTCAACTGATTCTGCCGAGCTTTTGAATGTCACTTCTTTCGGCGCTACTGAGAATGCTGCATAAGAGCCGACTATCAGGAGCAGGAGAACGACTGTTATTGCGCTTTTTGAGATTCCTTTAAGTTTAAATTTGGATATTTTTTCTTTCATTTTTATCACCTTTACCTTTTTATCATCTTGTTATAGATGTCTTTGACCATAGTTATCTTATTCCTTTTTTAGATTCCAGAATATAAAAAGGAGATTATTTTGTGAGGTGAAGACCGAAAGAAATCAGGAAAAGGGTATTAAAAGAGAAAATGTATTTCAGAATCAAAAGGGTCTTAAGGCAGGTAAGTTTGTAGAGGCAGATTGCATGAGAATATACACTATAATAAAAGCCAGAAGCCATATGTACCGTCAATCATGAATGCTCATCTATACCACTGTATATGCATCCTGTTGATGCTCATTTAATCGCTATTTCATCATCATCAAATATTCTGTTATCTCGTGGTTTTTTGGGCCCATCATATATATTTCTATAATACCAGTCTTCTTCATAATTCAGAGGGGTTAATTCCTGTATATACATCTTATCCTTTTCAGCTCTACCCATGCTGCTATTCGGCCAGTATAACATTCCTTCCCACTCAATAACTTCTGACCAGTCAGCATCAACAAAGTCTGATACATCCATAGGAGGTTTATGCTCGCCACCCAGATTAACATTTTTCGCTGCCTTTTTTTCTGCTCTCAGCGATATTTTACTTTCGTTTTCAGCCACCATTGCAGCTAAAGCAAGTGCAGGGCCAATCTTAGATAGATTTCCGTCGTCTGCAAATAAACACTCATAAGGATCTGGCGATTCATCACTCATATTTCCTCCAATAGAAGTGATATTACCTCCAATATAGTCTGCATCTGTTTCTGCATTTACCATAGGAATGGCAACGCTGCATAATCCTGTTCCAAGAAGTACCGGGATAAATGCAGAACAAGCTATCTTGCCATGTGGTGTTTCTGCATCACCAAGAGCTCCACGTACTCCGCCACGAAGAGCCAAGTTATATAACTTCCCGAAAAACGTCCCTACCGTTGCTTCAAGACGTGACGTATCTCCATGTTCTTTAACACTCGTCTTTGCCAGGTATTGACCATTTCCCTTTTCCAGATCTCTTGTCAATTCATTAAATCTATTTTTACCAAGATAAGTTCCATATGTCATTTTTACCACAGTGTAATTATAAATAGCCAAAATTATTTATATCTTCCGGCTGATAGATAAGATGTATCTGACGCTGTTACATAACTATTGCGGATTGTACCACCAGCCAATGTTTTTAATGTTCCTGCAATAGCTAATCAGAACGCACACAGCAGGGAGGTTATGCTTCTCTATAATCTGCATTTTATTTTGAAAGAAAGAGGGTCTATTTCTATGCCTTCTGCTACGATGAGCTTTTCTGAGCTTGTTTGTGTGATTTTCGTGCTTTTTTTCTTTGCGATGCCTTCTACGTTGAGCGCCGGCCTGTCAAATGTGGGCATTTTGCGCTCTAAAATTTCAATAATCCGCGCATGAATAGCATCCACTTCCTCAACGCCAATCATATCCTCAACATAAAGAACCTGTTCGCGGAAGCGCTTGACCACCTGCGCATCAATATTCTCTATATATGGAATAGGGCCTTTTGCGCCGATGATTTTGCCCTCATTGTCGACGCCGTTTTTCCAGATAGATAACAGCGCCTGGCCTGCATAATGCCCGAAAGACTCCCTGCCGCATATTATAATAGCCCTCACGCAAGGGTTAGCTACAATATTCACTATAATCCTCTCGACACCCAGGTTCTCAGTCTTGTGCGAACCTGCAATGAATACCTCGCTAAAAAAGAATTCCTCAATAGGGCTTGTAAGAGTATCAATGCAGATACGGCCCTTTTTGTTTATGATTTTGTAGTCTCCGGAAAGCATATAAACCCATCATTCCAGCTTTGAAATATCTTCATCGACGTTAATCCTGCTTTGGGTGGCGCCCATTTCATCCTGGTATTTCGACCCCTCTTTTGTCCCGTATGGAACTGCTGCCGGAGAGGTCATTTTCTGGAATACGATCTGGCATATTCTCATGCCAGGGTATAGTTTCACAGGAAGCTTGCCCACGTTTGCGAGTTCAAGGGTAAGGTGCCCCCTGAATCCCGGGTCAACGTAGCCGGCTGTTGAGTGGACCATGAGGCCAAGGCGGCCAAGAGAAGAGCGGCCTTCAAGCCTGCCGACAAGATCGGCTGGTATTGACACAAATTCCCTGAGTGATGCGAGCACAAACTCGCCCGGGTGTATTATGAACGGTTTTTCAGATATGTAAAGCCGCGTATAACTGCATTCTTCGACTTTTGTGTCAGCGTCGTTCCATTTTTTTATTAACTCGTCATGGTAGTTTTTCGGGTCAATCATTGAGTGGTCTGACATCTTGAACATACGGAACCTGTTTCCGAGGCGCAGGTCAACTGAACTGGGGCCTATCTGTTTATCGAAATCAATGTCTTTTATGACGAGGTCGCCTTTTTTGAGCCTTGCCATGATGTCAGTGTCTGAGAGAACCATATATACCGGATAATAATAACTGTAAAACATTTAAATTTCTATTCGATGACTCAGAAGATGAACAAGTAAAGGCCGATGACTAATATTATGAGCCCCAGTATAATGCCTGTAAGGCCAAATCCCTCTCCTTGTACTTCAGTAGCTCCGGGAAACTTAAACGCCAGCCAGAATCCTGCAACAGACATTGCGAGCCCCAATACCTTCATTTTTATCAGTTCTACAGGGATGGCGTAGAATATTGTAAATATTCCAAGAGCGACAAGAGCAAGACCCAGGAAAAGAACCATATACATCTTGTTTTCTTCAAGCTCCCTGTCAAGGAAATACAGCAGGAATATGCCGAAGGCAATCAGGATTGCTGCGACAATCATTAATAACATAAGATGTTATTTATGTTAGCAGATATATAAATATTCTAATAATAAATTATATTCATGCAGGAATCACAGATTGTAAAGTTATTTTTGGTTATTGGAGCTGTTGCCATTATTCTGAATGCATTCAGCATATCAGTTATAGATGGATTTTCCACAAAAGCATTTACTGATTTTCTGGTACCTGAACTGTGTGCTGAAGAGAACGGCACATATTACTTGTCTACACCTACAAGTTCCACATTTTGCAAAAAACTGCTGGACAATGCAATTGACACTGATGAAATGCAGACTCTTTGCAGGCGCTACTATGCTGATGGCGAGAGATCAGAATCATGCGCCGGACTTGCGCTCTTGTATGGGAAGCGCATAGATGATTGTATGAGTAATACATTCAGCCTGGGCAAAAATAAGACTACTTCGGTTGTTCAGGCAGAGGTTGAGGGTTGTTGTTCTGTCCTTGCGGCTGCGCAAGCGGAGAAGAAGAGCCCGACAGGTTTATTGATGCAGGCGATATTTCAAGATACAATAGGCTGTAAGACAAAAGGATAAATGCAGATGGCAGAAGCATGAGTATCATCTCAATTACAAGAGTATAGCTGCCAATAAGAAATTCTACAGCACCTGCGATAAGGCCCGCCATCCAGAAGTAAAGCCCGTTTGCAACTGCAAGCAGTATTATGAATATCCATACTTCACCAAGCTTTCCTTTGAGTATTTTGTGAGCCTTTTCTATTGCCGAAAGCCCTGAGAGGTTTTCAATCACAACTATCGGCTCGAGTACGACCCACATTGGCGTTATGTAAGCAGCAAGTGCTATCAATAGAATAACAGCAATCAATGCCGCGATGCCCCCAAGCAGGATTCCCACAACACCGCCGGCAATAGCAAGGACTGCAAATAAAACTATTGCAAGAATAATTGTCCCGAATACTGCAGACATTGAGATGATGCCAAAAAGAATATTGGTCCACAGAACCTTCAGGTACCTTTGTTTTGCTGTGGATACTGCTTCACTTAGGAGTATTTTTTTGCGGTAGTATATCTGGTATGATAAGGTTGGATAAACTGCGTTGACAAATGAGAAGATGAATATCGACAGTAACAAAGCAAGTATGATGAATCCTGAATGGGATGAGTAGTTTTTGAGTAATGCCAGAGTAAATCCAATTGGGTCTGCGCCGAAGGCTGAGCGCAGTCTGTCCAGAGTATATTCTTTTATTATGTCGCTTGCAATGAGGCTGATTGCAACAGAAATAACTGCAGCCGGTATCCAGTTAAGGACAAGAGGCAGAAGGATTTTTGGCTGGGTTCTTATTGCAGAGAATGCGTTATTGAACAGATTTTCTATGTTTACCATGTGTATATTTGCATTTTTGTCATTAATATATCTTCAGGTCAGGCCATTATCTGAACGTCAATTGATGGGTCTGCTAGCCTTTTGAATTCTATTGGGTCGCCCTGTGCGATGGTGCCGTAGTGCATCGGGACAGCCACTTTTGGCTTGATGTGATTTACAAATTCTGCGGCTTCTTTTTCGTCCATTGTGTAGGTTCCGCCGATTGGCACAAGGCATACGTCTATGTCTTTTAGTTTTTCCATCTCTTCTGTGTAGTCTGTGTCTCCTGCAAAGTATATTCTTGATTTGCCGGTATCAATTATGAAGCCAACACCCACACCTTGGGGGTGGTAGGGCTTGTCAATGTTATACGCAGGCATTGATGCTATTGTTATTCCTTTTATGATTATGTTCTCCCTTTGGCCGATGACCTGGATGTTTCCTTTGAGCTTTTTTTTGGCTTCTTCGGTGGTTATTATTATTGTTGATTCTTTGGATATTTTTTCGATGTCTGTGGAATCGCAGTGGTCGTAGTGCCCGTGCGAGACCAGAATGAAGTCTGCCGGGGGCATCTTGTCGGGTATTTTGAACGGGTCAATGTATATTGTGATGGTGCCTATGTTTATCTTGAACGCAGCGTGTCCTATGAAAGAAATTCTCGCATCCTTGTATGTGAATGAGTTCATGATAATATAGTGGGGGTTGATGTATTTAAGTTTGTGGTGCTCTAGTAAAAAGTAATGATTTCTCTTAAGTCGCGGATTATTGCGCCCGGCTTTTTCATGGCAGTTGCTTCCTCAGCTGCTTCTTTTGAGGTATTGCCGGTCAGGACTAAGGCGCTCTTGAACCCGCATTTGTTTGCAAAGACAATGTCCTCGCCTAAGTCGTCCCCGACCAGAAGGACGTCTTCAGGAAAGAGAGTCAGGTCTTCTGATAGCCTTGCTTTGAATATGTCTGACGGCTTGCCAATATGTATCGGCATCTTGCCTGTGAGGGCTTCAAGCGCCCTGATAATCGGCGCTTCGCCCGGGTAGAGGTCATTTCCTACCCTGAAAAACTTTGATATGCCTGTGCAATATACTTCTGCGCCATTGTTTATTAGCTCTGCTGCATGTTTCAGCTTGGAGTAATTAAAGCTGCGGTCAATCCCGATAAGGACGTTCTTTGCATTATCAGATACCTTTATATCTGCTTCTGAGAGGTCCTCGATAAGCCCGTGCTCTCCAATAAGATATACTTCACTAATTCCTTTTTCTTCAAAGTATTTGGATGCAACATAACCAGAAGAAAAGATATGTTCCTTGGTTGTCCTCACACCAAGCTTGAGAAGCCTCTTTGCATACTCGCTTCTTGAGATAATCGTGTTATTCGTAATAAAATGGACCTGCCTGCCTTTCCTTTCGATCCGGCTGGTCACATACTCTGCCTGGGGCAAAAGTTCTGTATATGTCCAGATGGTCCCGTCAAGGTCAAAGATATAGTGTTTTATGTTTTTAAAGGGTACAATCATGTGCAGCACCGTATAGAGATTACTGGTTCTGTTTATCTTTATGTGAATTGTTAATTATTTAAATATATAGCCGAGTGCATAACTTTCGGCACTGTTTTTGTGAGCATAATCATAAATATAAACAAGAGAAGGTAATAATTTACTATGAAATACGCAATTTTGCTTGTGTCTGTAGCAGTGTCATTTATCTGTCTGCCTTGTTTGTCGTATCAAGAGAATTGTATGTGGGATGGCACCTGCCCTGAGGAGAAATATAATCTGGATTTTTGCGGGAACGGGTATTGTGAACCATTTGAAACAAAAGATACATGCATTGAAGATTGCGGGTCCATACTCGACCTTATAATCGAAAAAGTCAGGTCCGCAGGCAGAGGAACACCTGGAAGCGGCCCGTTCGGCGGAGTGCAAGGTACAGGTATCACATTGATGCTAGGTTTTTTTGTATTAGTCATTGTAATCATAATTTTGAGTATAATACTAATTGCAGTTTATGACAGGGTGGTTGGGAGTATTGAGAAAGAAATCGTCTCTTAATTAGCAGCCGGTGTAAAAGACGTGTCTCTGCCTCTTTTGTCAACATCATTACATGCCCTGTGCATATTACCCTGTCTGCAGGCTGCGTACCGCTCCACCATGCATCAAGCGAAAAACATAAAAGAAATTGATTCTGATGAAATATCAGGGTAATAATATGTATCTGACAAAACGGGAAGAGAAAATGCTTGCAGGAGAAGAAGGTCGCGCAGTCAAAAAAAGCATGGAGATTCTGGTTGCACTTGGAAGGATTTTCGGCGCTGACAAACTGATAGACATCTCATCTGTCCAGGTGGCAGGAGTCTCTTACCACAATCTGGGTGATGCCGGCCTTGAATACCTGAACGAGCTGGCAAAAGACGGAAGAGTCAAAAATAACATAACAGCAACACTAAACCCCGCAGGCATGGACCTGAAAGACTGGAAAAGTTTAGGCATATCAGATGAATTTGCTGAAAAGCAGATGCAGGTTATAGATTCTTTCAAAAAATTAGGAATAAACATCACCTGTACCTGCACCCCTTACTTTACAGAAAATAAGCCAAAACCAGGTGAGCACATCGCATGGAGCGAATCTTCTGCTGTAGCTTATGCAAATTCTGTCCTTGGAGCAAGAACAAACAGGGAAGGCGGGCCTTCGTCGCTTGCATCTGCACTGACAGGCAAGACTGCAAATTATGGCTTGCATCTGGATGAGAACAGGAAGGCTGAGGTATTAGTTAATATTGGTTCTGGTGTTGAGTTAAGGACAGTGGCTGATTTTGGCGCTCTCGGTCATGCAATCAGCCGGAAAGTAAAGAATAAGGTGCTTTACATAAAAGGAATAAAAAAGGCAGGCATTGAGCAATTAAAGGCGTTCTCTGCCTCTACTGCAACTTACAGCGGGACTGCGCTTTTCCATATAGAAAACATAACTCCGGAATCCAAAAGTAAAGAAACCCCGAAAGACAAAGTAATAATTGAGAGCCATGACATAAAAGAATCTTATGATTTCCTGAATGACGGCTCTGAACCTGATTTTGTTTCAGTCGGGTGCCCCCACGCATCTTTAAAAGAACTTGAAAAAATCGCATCCCTCCTGAAAGGAAAAAAGGTGAAAAAAGAGTTCTGGATTGCAGTCTCAAGGCCAATTAAAGAGCTTGCTGCCTCAAAGGGGTATGTGAGAATAATAGAGGATGCCGGCGCGAAGCTTGCCTGCGATACGTGTATGGCAGTGGCGCCGCTGAAAGGACGCTTCAGGTGCCTTGCGACAAACTCTGCAAAAGCCTGCTATTATGGAAGGGGCGCAAACGGCTTCAAGACAAGGTTCTGCTCTCTGGAAGAATGTGTTAGACTGGCGGTGCAATAGATGAATAATAAGATAAAAGGCAGGATAATCTCAAAAGGGTCCGCAGAGGGAGAAGTCATAATCTCACATGAGCCAATATCCTTTTTCGGCGGCGTTGACCCTGATACCGGTATTGTTGTTGAGAGCGGGCATGAACTGGATGGGAAGAGTGTAGGAGGCAAAATACTGGTGTTTCCGCATGGAAAGGGCTCCACAGTCGGCTCATATACCCTGTACAGGATGAAGAAGAATGGTGTCGCTCCAAAGGCAATTATTAACAGGGAATGCGAACCAATAGTTGCTGTTGGCGCAATAATCTCAGAAATCCCTGCAATAGACATGCTTGAAAAAGACCCATTGAAGATTTTAAGGAATGGACAGAAAGTCAGGGTGGATGCCGATAAAGGCGTACTGGAATTGTAACTTGACGCATCTTTATATAGGGGATAAACCTTAATAATTGTATGATTACCTCAATGCATTTTAATGATAACCTTGAAGTTGATGAGGATATTGATTCTGAAAAGGTTATCAGGCTTGTGAACAGCCCGGTCAATGTATGGATTGACGTTGTATCTGAGCCAAAGAAAAGTGTTTCAGACATATTAAAGTCAATGTTCCCTGAGTATCACTCATTGATTTTAGAAGATATGTTTGAAAGTACCAGGCCAAAACTTGAGGTATATGACGGGTTTATGTTCCTTGTACTCAAAACATTCCCGTTCGGTTCATTCAGAACTTCCCAGATAAATGTCGTGCTTGGCAAGACATTCCTGCTGACTATCAGGGATTCCTCTTCTGATCTGTCGAAAGTTGTTGATATCCTTAAAGCAGGCAAGTCAAAGACACCGGATTTTGTCCTCTATAAGATTCTTGAATCCGTATTTGGCAGCTATTATCATGTGCTTGAGTGTGTTGACAGCAAAACAGACCGCTTTGAGTCAGAGAGCCTGAAAAAACCGAAACAGGGCACGCTTACGCATATACTGGATCTCAAGAAAAAGCTTGTGAAGATGCACAAGATACTGCTTTCTGAAAGGGAGATTGTCCTCTCTCTTTCGCGCGGGAATGTGAATCTTATAAGGCAGAGAACCGCAGTGTTCATGCGCGATACATACGATGATGTTGTGGCCCTTATTGACATGGAAGAGACTTACAGGGAAGCTTTGTCAGGCAACATAGAAATCTATATGTCTTCTGTGAATAATTCCATGAATGAGATTATGAAAACTTTGACAATTATCGCATCTTTTACGTTTGTTCCTGCCCTGATTGCGGGGTTCTACGGCATGAATATAGAAGGAATGCCGTTTCAGGAACTGGTTTATAATGGTTATGATTATGCATACCTATTTGTTCTTGGCCTAATGTGTATAGCTGTTTGTTATCTTTATATCGTGTTTAAGAAAAGAGAGTGGCTATAGAGAATCAGATGGCTGTTTTCTTTTTGTCAAAAAGGTTGTGCACTTTTGATTTTATTATTTTTCCGCTTTCTGTGTCAATGTTTATGAGAACTATTGTAAGATGCTTTGTTATTACACTTATTGCCCAATAGCTCTTTTTCCCGCCGTGGAGGGCGAAGAATATCCTCTGGATTTCAAGGGATTTGTAATTTTTTTCATAGTACTCTTTCCCGGTTTCGAGTGCCTTTTTGGCAGTTATCCTGATTTTCGAAATATTGACTTTGGGTATCTGTGTGTCTTTGAAAGGCGCCCCTTCTGTCTTGATGTGAGGCGCATCATCTACTGTAACCTGTATTATGTTGTTGGCACTCTTGTCATAAAAATTCAGTTCCCATGAGGTTATGGTCCAGTCCTTGAGGAATGTGAGTGCTGAGCAGAGATATTTTCCTTGCAGTTTTTCGTTCAGTTCTTTTTGGTCATGCACTTTTTTGAGCGCTTCACTTATCTCCATAGTATTTATTTGACAGTTAATTTTATAAGTGAATTCAGTCAATAAAGGAAAAAAGTTCAGGCGATACCCGCTCCAAATCCACTTTCCTGTACTCGCAGATTGCGTGTGTGCATGGGGCGCCGTGCATACTGCATGTGAGCTCGCAGCAGTCCCGGTGGACAAAGCCACCTTTGTGCCTGCAAAGAATAAGATTGTCTCTTCCTTTATGCAACTTGTCATTACAGATTTTGCAGTTTACAGGCATAAGGAATTATAGGTCGCACCAGTATATAAAGATTTCTTTGGCCCAAAATTGATATCTGTACTTGCACCAAAAATAGCCGCTTGATCCATTCATTTACTGATCGCATCAACCACAACTTTGCTTATATCAATATTTGCATATGGAGTATCTATTGTGTTTGTCAGGTACAGCTTTGAATAGGATTCTGTGATTTTTTTTATGCCTGTCTCAAGAACCCCGTGCGTAGCAACTGCGACCACTTTTTTCGCGCCCATGTCGCGCAGGGCTTTTGCGGCTTTAACCATCGTCCCCCCTGTCTCTATCAGGTCATCCCAGACAACTACTGTTCTTCCATTGACCCTGTCTTTCAGTGAAGTATCAGAAGACAGCGCAACATCAAATGAATTGATTCTCTTTTTTGAAAACCCGCTGATGTCGAGGCGCGACTGCGAGCCCAAGTCAGGCGCTATTTTGACTGCATCCTCTATCTTGTCCTGCCTCAACGCTTCTTTTATTATCTCCTGCGACTTTACTGTGACAATTGGGTATTTCTTTGTCCATCGAGCACCCTCGAAATGAGCATCCATTACGTAAATCTTTCCAACATTATAATAAGAAGTAAGCATCTTCACAAGAGACTCAGCCATATTGCACTCGCCGCTCTCAAAAACCTTATCCTGCATGCCGTAAGGGAAATACAGGAAAAATACCTCGATTGAAGATGGTTTTTTGACCGGTGAATATTCATATTCCTTGTCTTTGATATAGAGAGAACTAATCGGGTTGTTTAAGATTTCAAGAATGCTGTATAACTCAACAAGGCCGCTGTTTGGATTTGGCTGGCCGGAATGAAGCACAACAATACGCTCGCCTGAAAGCTCTTCAATCTCCCTTACCCTTGCATAAAGCTCCCCGTCAGGAAAGTGGCTTTTACTGTCCCCGTTTCCTGTTGGAAATACTATATTCTGGTTCATTTCCTTGAGTATTTTTGCAACATGAACTGCTTCTGTTGTTGGTATTATGTACATTTTTCTACCCGTTACTCTATATTCGTATGGCGCTCTCTCATCTGTTTCTCTGAAATGCCCATCTCATGCATTACCTGTACTATGGCGCCGTCAAGAAGTATCAGGCATGTATCTTCAAACAATGTCCCAAGCGGCGAATAAGGCACATGCTGGCCACGAAGTTGGTTTACAAGGTATTCTTTCTTCAGGTTTTCCACGTGCTCTTTTGTCCTGCCGCGGATAACCACGATCGTGTCTGCTAATTGTGCTATCTGTGAATCAGGGTTTGATGTGAGTGCGCCAACTTTTGCGCCAACTTCTTTTGCGACCTGCGCTGCCATGACAATTGATTTTGTGTTGCCTGAGCCTGAAATTACAAACAGGAAGTCATCTTTCTTGATGGCAGGTGTTGTAACGCCGCCAACAATGTAGACCTGAAAATTCAGGTTAGAAAGGCGCATTGCAAAAGCCTGTGCAACCAGACCTGAGCGGCCCAGGCCGTAGATGAATACTCTTTTTGATTTTGTAAGGTCATCCATGAGCGCACGAACTTTTTTGCTATCTATTTCTTCCACTACTGTTTTAATATGTTCAATGATCTCAAAAACTGTATTTTTCGCATATTTCATATTGCCACCCGCACAAATATTGTCTAACTTCTTATGTTGGAATAAATTTTATATAATGATTGTAATTATGGGATAATATGGCTTACGTGGCGGTCTTTGACCACTCTTATGGTCTTGTCCACAAAGCTTTCTATCTTTTCTTCGTGCGACACAATTATTGTCTGCGCCAGGTTGAGTTCAGCAAGAACGTCCCTCACCTTGTCAAGCTGCTCTGTTGAAAACCCGTCTGTGGGCTCATCAAGTATCAGGATGTCCTTTGTCTTTATATCTTCTGATATGTTGTTTATAATCTTGTTGAGTGCAAGCCTGTAGGCGAGTGCGATTGACGTCTTTTCACCGCCGGAGAGATAGTCGTATGATGTCTCGTAAGTGTTTTGCTCGATTACAGGAGTAAATGTTGTATCTATTCTTGCCTGCAGGTTATCATCATCCATAAGTATGTTGAACCATTCGCGAAAGAGCATGTCGAAATCGCGCTGTATGCTGAGCATGATATGTTTTTCCATTGTCTCCATCAGCAGTATAAAATATTCTTTTAGCCAGTTTGTTGTCTCTTTAAGTGATTCTGAATCTTTCTTTGCCTGTGTTTTCTCCTGTATTTCCTTGTCAAGAGCAGCCTTTTCAGCATCAATTCCCGATATCTGCTGCCTGATTTTTTCAACTTGCGCAAGCGTGATTGTGTGCTCCGCGTACAGGATGTCAAGTTCTTTTTCTATTTTTGCTGAGCTTTCTTCTGCGCCTTTTATGGGCTCAATTCCTTTTTCAAGTGCTTCAAGTGACTTTTTGAGTGCGCCGGCAGAGATATCAAGTTCTTTTTGCTTTTGTTTCTTTTGCTCAATGCTTTCTTTTATATCTTTTAAGGACTGGAGATTTGATATAAGTTTTATCAGGACTTTTTCATTGTCATGTATAGCCTCTATCTTTTGCTTCAGGTTCTTTTGTTCGTCTTTTACTTTGTCCAGTGCTTCCTCATGCAAAAGGAGTATTTTTCTGAAGTTCTCGATTTTCTCTTCTTCTTTCTGCTTTATGTTTTCTTTGTGGGTGTCAGGCACTGCTTGGCCGCATGTCGGGCATTCAGATAATGTTATAATATTCTTTATGAACTCTTCGCTTGTGCTTTTTCGCGTGCAGGTCTCTGTTATTTTTTGCTCTTTGTGTCTTATTTCGTTTTCCAGTTCATGTTCTTTTTGTTTTAAGGTCTCTTTTTGTCCTGTGTGTTTTTCGATTTCTTTTATCTTTTGCTCAATGTCATGACTGTTTTCTGTTTTTGCGAGTTTCTCTTCCAAGTCTGCTATGTCTTCTTTCAGTTCCTGAAGCGTCTTTTCCTGGTTTTCAAGGCGCGTCTTGTTAATCGTCATCTCGTGGATTAACATATTCAGCTTTTTTAAGGTATCCAGTATCTCTGCTCTTTCTTTTTTTTTGTTTTCAAGGTTTTCCCTGATTTTTGCATAGACTGATTCTATTTTTTTCTGCTCATCTGCCAGTATCTTTTTGTGGGATTCAATTTCCTGTCTCTTTTGCTGCTTTTCTCCCAGGTCATAGGCAATGCCCTCAAGATGGCCTGATGTTTTTTTTAGCTCGCGTGCCGTTGTTCTTGCGTTTTCGCGGATGCGCCTGTATTTGTCGATGTTGAATATTGACCGTATTGTGTTGAGGCGCTCGTCAGGCTTCTGGAGCATTATCTGCTTCATCTGCTCTTGGGGGGTGTATACTGTGTAGCGGTATATCAGTGATTTGCCTGCTTTTATGTCTGCCCTGGGATAGCCGAGAAGGTCGAATATTGTTGATTTTAAGCCTGTTGACATGAGGTCTTTTCTTGTGCCGTTGATTGTGATGTATCCTGCTGTCTGCGCAATCGTGGAGCCCTTTTTTTCAAGCACCCGCCTTATTTCTATTTCTTTGCCGTCCAGCGTAAATTCAAGTGTGACTTCGCCGCTTGCGCTGCCGCATCTTAGAAGCGAGGATGCAGGCAGTTCATTCGGGCGGGTACCGAACAGGGCAAAGTCAATTGCAAGAAGTATTGTGGATTTGCCGGAGCCGATGTCGCCTCCAATCAGGAGCGAGCCTTTTGGGAAGTTTATGCGCTCGTCTGTGTAGCTCCGTATATTCTTCAGATGAAGAGCCTTCAAAAACATAAAATATTCTTGAACATAAATCAATAAAAATAGAGATGATGATTGTACACTCTTCTGTTTCAGGCTCATTTCAATGGTATCTCAGGTTCTGCGATAATGTCGCTCTCTTTGGGTGGTATAGCTACTAACCCACATTTTTTAAGCAGTTCCATATACTCTACAG
>JAIWAJ010000003.1:0-17261 GCA_048634435.1 Methanosarcinales archaeon | reverse complement strand
AATAGCCCCATTATATAAGTTATCGGTGAAGTTCATGATTCCAAAAATACTTGCGGTTGTGGCGCTCCTGGCTGTAGGAGCAGTTGCAGCAGTAGTTGGTTTTCTGTCAGATTATACTCTGGTTGATGAAAAAGCGGACTCTGTACTGCATAATCCTGTTGGGTTTGTCATGAAGTATGTAAGCGGCGAGCAGAGGACTGTCAAGTTCAGGGCAGAGTTTGTGTTTGAGTCGGCGCAAAATATAGATTTTGCATTCAATGAGAAGATTGACTCATTTTATGTTGATTACAATGGCCCTGAGAGCAAGTTCATAGTCAATGGGTTGTCTTTAAGGTCTGCCGGTGACGGCCAGGTTGAATTTGTGGATTATATCGGCAGTATAAGCCTGTCGCGCAAACTCACTTTTTCCGGGTCTGCAAAGAGGGTAAGGGCAGATGCTCATACTCTTTCAAGGGATAAGTTTGTCAAGGTGTCAGGAAAAGATGTTGAGTTTACAAAGGTTTTTTTGAGCAAGCTGGTGAAGCAGTCTCTTGTCCTGAACAATGTTACCGGTACTGTGGAGATGTTTATGGATGATGATTCTGCCAGTATATCATTGAATAATAAGAAGTTCAAGCTTTCGTCTTTTGACGGCGAAATACAGTATTACAATGACTATATTGTTATAGAAGGTGACGGGAGACTGGATGTTGATGTGTTTCGTGCGCCAAGCGAGTGAGAGTTGAGGTTATGAATAGCGATATCTTCGGGATGTTCAGTTTTTTGTCAGATGCCGGAAATCCTGATGCAAAGATAATGCTTGGGGCATTTGTTGTTTTTATTATTGTCGCTTACAAGGCATTGAATGTGCTTAAAAATACTGTTATTGTTTCTGTGATTGCTGGGTGTTTTCCTTTTGTCCTGAACAGAGTGTTTGGATTTGAGCTTGATGTTACACTGGAGTTGATTCTCTTTTATGTGGTCTCCGGCGTTATTCTGTATCTTGCGTATGAACTGGTTAAAGTCTTTTGCAAGACATCGAAAGTATTCATGGGTATTGCCGGCATATTGATGTATCCTTTTGTTCTTTTGTCGAAAATCCTACCAGGGGCATTTAAGTCAAAATATATTGTTATGCTGCTTTTGGTTGCAGCTTTAGCTGCGGCAGGCTTTTATTTTGGCAGCCACCTAAAGCAGCCTCAAGAGAGTGATGTCTTAGAAGATAAAGTGACTGTGCGAGGGGTGTTTACTTTAACAGAAGGGTGCATGGGTGTCGTGGAAGGGACTTTATTGACTGATTTTGCGGATAATTGCGATGAATCAGCAAAGTATGAAGGCAAATTTGTTGAAGTGACTGGTTTTGTTTATGAGCATGAGTGCGATCCAGAAGAGCAGTGTTTTGACGGACAGTATATGAAAAATATTGAGTCTATCAGAATTGTTGATGCGCATATTGAGCCTGCAGAGAATAGTCCGGATGAGTAAGCGGGGACTTCTTTTGCAAAATTATTGGCGAATATTGCAGAATTGCGGATGTTTATAAGCTTATGTTTTTAGGTTTATTGCCTGTGGCTCTTGAGAATGCTGGTTTTGGCATAAAATGGATATTCTGGATAACGAAACATTTATAAATGTATCTATATATAAATATCTGAAAAGCTTTATAAAAGAATCGTTTATGGCTTTTTCTATAATGATACAGGTGGCGTTTAATATGTCAACAACAGTATGTCCTGAATGTGGTAGCAAGAGTTTTTCAAGAGATGATGCACGCGGTGAACTTACCTGCAATAAGTGCGGTAGGGTACTGGAACGTGATGAAATTGATACGACGCCTGAGTGGCGCGCTTTTGATGCCCACCAGCAGGCTGCAAGAACAAGAACAGGAGCGCCTTTAACTTTTACGAAGCATGACAAAGGCATATCAACAGAAATCGGCAAGGGTGTGGGTGAACTTTATAAGGTTCCTATAAAAAAGAGAGCCCAGTATTACCGGTTAAGGAAATGGAACAAGAGGCTTACAAAATCCAAGGACAGGAATTTATCATATTCTCTTTCAGAGCTTGCAAGGCAGGTTTCTTACCTTGGCCTTCCAAAAGCAGTTCATGAGGAAGTTGGTCGGCTTTATGAGAAGGCGGTTACGAAAGGGCTTGTGCGCGGGCGCTCAATGGAATCAATCATTACAGCTATTATCTATGCAGTTGCGCGCGAGCAGGGCTCGCCGCGGACTTTGTCTGAGCTTGCTGCGGCATCAGGGATTGAGAAGCGCGAAATCGGGCGCGCATACAGGTATGTTGCAAGGGAGCTTAATATAAGGATACTGCCTGCAACAGCTGAAGAGTACCTGCCGCGATTTGCTTCGCTTCTCGGGCTCTCGGGCCAGGTACAGGCACGGGCAAAGGAGATTCTGAAGAATGCTCTTGATGAAGAGGTTACCTCAGGCAAAGGTCCGACAGGTGTCGCTGCTGCGGGGCTGTATATTGCGGCAGTTCTCGAGGGTGAGAAGAGGACCCAGAGAGATATTGCTGATGTTGTCGGCGTTACTGAAGTGACTATCAGGAACAGGTACAAGGATCTTGTGGAGAAACTCGGCATTGAGGAAGAAGTTGAGCGCAAGGCACAGGAAAATGAGAAGTTGCGCAAGAAAGAGGAAATGTAAAGTTCTTCAACAGCTTATATCAGCTGCATAATGCCGTTTGTATTTACAAGGGTGTTGATCGTCGCAAGTTCCAGCGCCAGGTCAAGGTCATTAGATATTCTTTTGTATTCAACTGATACGAGGACATCTGTGACACCTGCTTTTTTTAGTATGTTTTTGATAACTTTCTGGGAGTTTGAGATAAGTATATCCGTATCTGTAAATGTAGTCTCCTTAAATCCCTTGGTAAATGTCATGCCCAGGAATTTGACGCCTGTCAGCCGCGTACCTGGTGCCATGGATATTTTGATGCATTTGCCTGGGTCTGTCCCGTCAGAAGAATGGTTGACAGTAGATTCAATAATTGATGCTTCACGCGCTCTCAGGTCTGTGATGTGCATTGCCCTCAACGCCTCTTTTACTGGCTGCAGGTTATCTCTTGCCACTTCAATTACAATCTCGCGCGACATGATTGCTGCGTTGTATGCACCGTTATCGAGAAGATGAAGAAGTATCTCTTCGTTCGCAAAGCTGTTGTTTACTGTTCCTGTCATCTTGACGAGCCTCATACGTCCTATTGTTCGTCTTAGTTTTAAATTACTTTGCAAAAATTTGGTGTTTGCTAATTTTAACAGAGGTATTTTCAGCTTTCTTATCAGAGCACAGTAGTGGACGGGTTGAAGAAATAGCTTGTTTCGTCGTCAAAATACCCGCACTCGAATTTTTCAAGGGGGATTCCTGTCCTTGTCGATAGCATGAGCGCATAAAAATATGTCTGGGTTGCTGCGTATTTTTCCTTGCAGGCTCCGGGCTTGTAGTCGAGAACCTGTATCCTGTCTTTAAGTACTTTCAGGAGGTCTATGTGGCCGCTGAGTGCACCTTCACACCCGAAAAAGTCATTGAATCTCGGGTACTCGCATGAATCAATCCATATAGGTGTCTCGATAGATATTGCGTTTTTGTCATTTCTGAGCATGTAAAGCTGCACTTTTGAGTGGGCTGTCTTGAATTCATCCATTGTGTCAAGCGCAGTTGCAGTCTGCTGGCATAGAACATGCCTGTTGTCTTCTGTTATTTGTGTATGAACAGGAAACTTCAGTGCCGATGACCTTGGACCTGATTCGAATTTTTCGTCAGGGCACATTTCAAATACCCTGGCCAGGTAAGATCTGAGACTGGAGAATCCGTTACTGCAGTTGTTTTCCATGTTAGCGAGATTTATCCTGTAATGGTAAAACCAGCCGTGCTTAAAAGAAGTGTGTATTATCTGGTTTAATAGCAATGTCATATGTTCATCTCCCTTCCTTACTCAATTTTTAGGTCAAACCCATTAATATAGTTAACGTTTTTGTGGGCTGTTTTATCGGCATGGCTTGTAAAACCAACAGACTTATAAATGAAATCTATTAATAATTTGCCATGCCTGAAGTCTCTGAAAAATGTAATTTTAGCTTTAAGAAGCTGTTTCCTCATAAGGCCGCAAGGCCTGCCCAGATTGATTTTATGAAGAAGGCGCACACTGCAATTAAGGAAAACAAGTGCCTGATAGCGCACGCGCCGACCGGCATCGGGAAGACTTGCGCTGCCCTGGTTCCTGCTGTCGCCAACAGCATTGAGAATGGGACAAAAGTCATATTTCTTACGTCGCGCCATGCGCAGCACAAGATCGTTATCGAGACTTTGTGTGATATGAAAAAAAAGTCCGGCTTTGATATAAAGGTGACGGACCTTATCGGAAGGAAGTGGCTGTGCAACCTGCCTGAGTCTGAGTCGATGACGTCAGGGGATTTCAGGGAATATTGCTCGTCCTTAAGAAAAGAGGGGCGCTGCGAATATCACAAGCGGACCTACTCAGATACCATGGCGCTGACAGACCATGCCAAAAAGGTGATGGAGAAGATTGATAGAGCAATAATGCATTCAGAGGATGCAAAAGCGCTCTGTGATGGCGTATGCCCTTATGAGATATTTCTTGAGCGCGCGAAAAAGTCCAATGTGATAATCGCTGATTATTTTCATATGTTCCATCCGACAATGTATAAGAACTTCCTTGCAAAGACCGGGACAAAGATTGAGAATGTCATTCTTATTGTGGACGAGGCGCACAACCTCCCAATGAGAGTCCGCTCGCTCCTTTCAATACAATTATCAGACAGGCAGGTTGCAGGCGCTGTCAAGGAGGCAAAGGAGCTGGATGAGGATGAGCTTGCGAAGGATCTTGAGTTCATATATCGCAAGCTTAGTGAGAATGCGCACAGGATGCTTAAAAGCGACGAAGAGAAGCTGATAGAGATATCTGATGTTGTTGATTGTGTGGAGGAGACCACGGAGTATGATTATTTTATCCGGGACCTGAAAAGGGTGGCAGAGATAGTAAGATGTGAAAAAAAGCGGTCTTTTCTTGGCGGCATCGCAGGGTTTCTTGAGCGCTGGAAAGAGGAAGGGAAAGGGTATGTGAGAATCCTGAAGAGAGTGCAGTCCAAAAGGGGGGGCTATATTTATCTCTATGTTCATGAATGCCTTGACCCCTCGATTGCAACCAGGGAAGTCTTTGACAGCCTTCATTCAGCAATACTCATGTCCGGGACTCTTCTTCCTCTTGAAATGTATAAAAATATCCTTGGGATTTCAAAGTCAATTGAGCTAAAGCAGGATTCACCGTTCCCGAAATCAAATAAGCTTTCTCTTGTTGTCAAGGATGTTACAACTAAATACACTATGCGCTCGAGAAATGAGTCTGTGAAGATTGCAAACTGCCTTGTGCAGATCATCAATTACACGAAAGGGAATGTCGGCTTGTTTTTTCCTTCTTATTCCATGAGGGATGAGATATATGATATTCTCGCGGGGTCCATTGAGAAGAAGGCGCTTATTGAGAAGCAGAATATGGCGAAGAAGGAGAAGCTTGAGTTTTTGCGCGAGTTTGCTGCGCTCAAGGATGAGGGAGCGGTTCTTTTTGCAGTAGTTGGTGCTAACTTTTCAGAAGGGATAAGCTATGACGGCAAGATTATGAATGCGTCTGTGCTTGTGGGGCTGCCGCTGCAGAGGCCGGATATCCTGACAGGTGCGCTGATAAAGTTTTATGATGAGAGATTCAGGAAAGGATGGGAATACGGGTATGTTTTTCCCTCCATGAACCGCGCTGTGCAGGCAGCAGGAAGATGCATACGCTCAGAGAAGGATCGGGGACTGATTGTGTTCATGGACGGGAGGTACCTGTGGGAGAATTACAGGAAGGTTATCCCGAAAGATTATGAGCTTGTTGTTTCGCGGGACCTGAAGAAGGAGATTTGTGAGTTTTTCAAGGACAGGGGCTCGCTTGAGGGGTATTCATGATTATGATGGCAGAAATCATAATACTCGCTTTTTCTGCTCCCTGATTTTCGGGTCGCTTTCGCTCCAGATTTTGCTGCATCCCGAGCATACATAGCCGCCGTACATGCTTAGATGCGACATGTATTTCATCTTCTCTGAACCGCAGTCAGGGCAGCGGATTTTGTTTTCCTTTCTGATTTTGTCAAGAAGCGAGTCATAAGCCATATCATCCACAGTATTCTGTTGAACCAGTAACTTTTTATGGTTTTAGGATACTTCGCTTTTTCGTTTAAGGCTCTTCAATTCTTACCCTAGCCACCAAAAATCTTACTCCAGAATGACTTTTTTAAACCAAGCAATCGTTCAATTTTATCCTTAAGATGTTTCTCACCCGGGACACCATCTATTGTATATAAAACCTCTTTATCGTCATTCAGGAAGATAACTGTAGGATAAACCCTTATGTTGTACATAGGCGAAAGATTTTTTGCCTCAGTTGTTTTTGCTCTTATCTTTTTGTACCTTAAATCATAATCACTATACTGAGATACTACTCTCTTCACTATCGCCACTGCTTTTGGACAATGCGGGCAATGTGAAGAAACAAAGACTAACAATTCCATACGTTCACCTTACAAACAATAAACAATAACAGAGCCCTTGCTCTTTAATTTCTTTTTTATGATATATGCATGGGCATTGTATTTTTTTATCTTCATCCGGGATGCCTGTCACCTTTCTACATGGACAGTATCTTTTTCCAAATTCTTCTTCATTTGCAATCAATCCTTTTATTATCCCCATTACTATCTTTTTGCTGGGGTTTAACCTGAAACCATTCTTCTTTGCATATTCATCATATTCTTTAATAGCTCTCCTGGTTTTTTCGTCCATATTAATCATCAACTCAATTGCGTGTCAGAGCAAACCGATGCGCAAGTTAGGCATATCGTCATTAGCAACTATATTAGCCGCTACATTTTAAAACTTTGCAGTGTCTGAACTTTTGCGTTTTTTATTGCATATAAAGTATGAATCGGCAAAACATATGGGGGTGGTATCTATATTTTCGGTGAGCATACCTATATTTTTCACAATGCCCAGAGTTTCTACTACATAAGATAAACGATTAATATTGATCGCTACCCCGCAAAAAACAGTGCTTCTAAATCTATATGAGGAGACACATTTTCCTTAACCGAACACCTCTAGATATTTGCAGGGTGCTATTGCACAAGCCGCGACCAATATGGCCACTGATGGCGTTTAGCAACATCTGGCCAAAATCCTAAAAAGTTATGTCTTTGACTACAGTTATGCAACATCACCATAAATTATGAATCAAGCGATATGCTTATATATCACAAAATCCAATATCAACTCTCATGAATAGTAAAATCAGGCTTTCTGGTGTTCTTGCCTGGACAATGCTTGGGTTAATTATGGGATTTGTATCCTACTCTGTCCTGAGCCTATACTCAATATCAACCCTTGCAATAGCACTGTTCGCAGGCGCTTTCAGCGCCGCAACCACAACTCTTCTATTCAAAGAGCAAGAATCTGACAGCGACAAATTTTTCGTGGGACTTTGTGCACTTGCCGTAGCAGCTCTCGCATCTGGAGTGAAATACTACAACTATCAAACACCCACAACTTTCACTACTGGCTCAGTTCTCGTCGGCGTTTTAATAGGAATTATGATATCGATTGCAGCAGTAGTATATTTCCTGAATGATTAGCCATATACAATCTTTCTCTGGAGATGCTTCAGGTAATCCGGCTGGTTTTCATCAATAATCTGCTCCTCTTTCTTTCGCTCAAGATATGTTATCTCCTTTCTTTTCAACTCATCAACAACCTTTTTCGAGGTAAATATCTGGCCGAGATAATTGCCGATCCTCTCAGAACTTATCAGCTTCGGAAGTATCACATAATCTGCACCCGCATCATAAAGCTCAAGTGCCTCATCAGTAGTATTCGCAGTAACAAATATATCTGTATTCGGATTAACCTCCCTGCACTTTTCAATCAGCAGCTTATTATCGTCAATCTCGGGAATTGATGATATAATCATTCTCGCCTGCTTGAAATTCATTTTTTCAAGAACCTCAATATGGCCGATGTCACCATACATGCAGTGTACTCCCCTATCAATGAGCTTCTTTATCACAGCAGGATTATAATCAACCACAACAAATGACTTGTTAAACCTCTTAAGGACCTCGACAATCCCCTGCCCCATAGTATGCGCACCGCAAATTATGATATGATCAACAATCTTGGCCTTCTCCTTAGGCAGATTCTCAAGACCGCGCGTCCCAAAGAGCCTCACATAATCAAGCGGCTTGAAAAGCCCGGAAAATGTTGAGTAAAGAGCATTATGGAACCTTATAAAATAGGATGTCATCGTAATCGTGATAACCGCAATTATAGTTGTCAAAGAGACAATCTCCATTGGCAGGGCACCCGTAACATAACCAAGCATTGCAAGAATCAGGGAAAACTCAGATACCTGTGCAAGCCCTGTCCCAACAATGAAAGCTGTCCTGCCCTCATACCCGAATATTGTTATAATAGTCGTAGTAATCACTGGCTTTAAAACAAGCACAATAAACGAAAAAACCAATATGGGACCTGCAAGCATCGCAACATCCGCCAGCACAAGCTGCATACCAAGCGAGACAAAAAATATCGTCGCAAAGAAATCCCTCAGCGACGAGACACGCCCGATAATCTCAAGGTTATAAGGAAAAACTGCAAGACTCACACCTGCAAGAAAGCCGCCGATAGCAATTGAGAACCCTGCTAAATGCGAAAGTGTGCAAAATACAAACGCAACAAGAAGCGATGACAAAAAAATAACTTCCGGATCTTTTGATATGCTCCTGATAAAAGATGGCAGAATATATCTCGATGAGACTATCGCAAGTGAAAACAACCCGATGCCTTTCAAAAGCGCAACTAAGATAATTTCTGGATTAAAATGATCTATATTGCCGACAACAGAAAGAGCCATAACAACCAAAACATCCTGCATCAAAAGAAAGCCAAGCATGATTCTCCCGTGCAGTGTATCAAGCTCATTCTTGTCCTGCAATATTTTGATGACCACCATCGTACTTGAAAACGCGACAATCAACCCAAGGTATATTGCAGCCATAAACGGATAACCAAAATAAACTGCTGCAAACACGCCCAGTGAAAACGACGCAAAGACCTGTGCAATCGTGCCAAAGGTCGCAACAAGCCCCACATCCTTCAGCCTCGACAAGTCAATTTCCATGCCCACAACAAACAAAAGGAAAGTTATACCCAGCTCCGACAATGTCAGGATAAGCGTATGGTCAGATACCAGCCCTGCATAACCGGGAATATTTAGCAAGCCGGCAAGCTCAGGCCCGATGATTATGCCTGCTATTATGTATGCGGGAATCAGTGGCTGCTTTAAGCGCGATGAGAAATATGCAAGTACCGCGGCAGCTGCAAGTACAATGCCAACCCCATACAGCGGAATAATACTAACTACATCCATACATATTTTATAACAAAGGTAGTTTATATCTTTTGGAATTTTGGCCTGTGTTTAGTTAAATTAATATACACGAACAGACAATAAGTAACTTATGGCTGAAGTAACAGGATTCCGGCTTAAGGACTCGAACCTCTCCAAGGTATGTGCCAGCGGCTCAAAAACCCGCTGGGGAGATATGAACCTCGGAAGATGTGCAGTCGTTCAGGCACTGGACCAGGGCGGAAAATTTCCAGAAGGTATTGACCTCAACCCTACGGGCGTAGGCGGCTTTACGCAGGGTATGTTCTACGGGTTTATATACGAAGTCGGCAAAGACGGGTGGCAGAGGCTAAAAATAGACGAATGGATAGAAACCAGCCACGTAAACCCGGAATACCACCAGATGATAATCGGTCAGAAAGCTCTTTATGAAGACAAAATAAAGCAGGGCCTTGGCGGAATATCGCAATCTGTCGCAGACCTGGAACTCCTTGAGCACGACATCCGCAAATACGAGGAATATAAAAAATACCTGGATGCTCTTGAAAGCGACGATGCAAAAAAGAAAAGAGCCGCGACATTTGCAGTAAGGACAATCTTCGTGGACCAGGTAGACTTCCACGCAGGCGGCGGCGGGCAGGGGGCAGGAAGGCTGTCCCTGGCATTCATGAGAAACAACAACATCATGCCGACCATCGTAAACGACTTCCTGATAATGGAATCACTTAATGACATACGGGAAGGCGGAAAATTTGCGAACATGGCTGATGTTGAAAAGAAAATGCTTGAATCCAAATGGACTCTTTACGAGCACTGGCTTGGAATATTCCGCAGTGCAATCATGCAAAGGCTGGACAGGATAAAAACACTCCAAAAGAGCCGAGAATTCACAATAGACCAGTTCAGGGACTGGCTGAAGCCCGTGATAGCGAGATACAAACTAATCGAGACCGGGTTTGAAAAAGGAGAAAGGGAGGGAATGACACAGGTCGGATTTGGCAGGAAATCATTGAAGTCATATTTTCACGGTCCATCAGCACAGATATCCTACAACGGATGGACCATGTGGGTATACAAGCCCTTAACCAACCCGGAGATACATACATACCCCCGGGAGATTATCGCACAAGCAATAGCGGCAGGCGAATTCGGAAAAGTTTATGGCTACGACAAGTGGACCCAGGACAACATGATATTCGACACAGAACACGGCCTTCTCGCTGAATACCCGTGGCTCAGGAAAGAATGGGTGGATAAGAAAGCAAAAGAAATTTCCGCTGGCCTGAATCAGAAAAAGCAGTATTACTCATTTATAAGGGTAGATATTTTCAAGACAGTAAACAAGATGGCTACAGGCACACTGATTGAAGACACAGATTTCTACTTCAATGGCCACGTTCTCTCAGCCAACGCGATGCTTGTAAAACTGCTTGAAAAGGAAGCAAGAGAAGAAGAACTTGAGAAGTATCTTGACGACATGCTCGGTCTTGAACCGGAAATCGAGAAAAAATACAAGGGAATTGTGGTAGGGTACAAAAGAAAAGGCATTGGATACGAAGTAGTTGGAGGTATGAAAAAAGATGACAAGAAAAACAAATACACAACTAAAAAAGAGATGAAAAAAGATTATCCGGAACCGGACTATTACCTGACTCCCCTAAAATCCGAAAACACGTTTTTAAGTTCAGTCAAAGACCTTTTTGGACTTGACTTCTGGCTCTTCAAAAAAAGAGGACCCTATGAACACCAGTTCTACGACAGATACACAAAGTTATACCTTAAGCTGAACGGGCAGAGATTCTACGGCATTGTAAATATGATAATGAGGCGGATGAAAATAGAGGACGTATCATAGCGCAACCTTTTTAACATTTCACCATATTTATTACTGCGTGCAAACAGAAAACAACATCATATACAACAGCATCATAATCGCATGCATTATCGGCATCATTACAGTCTCGGCATTGGTCATAACAAACACAAAAGACGAGGGCTTTACAGAGCTTTACTTTCTTGACTACACAAAAACGCCTGAAAAAAACACAGTGACCTTCAAATACGGAATCGCAAACCATGAGAAAGAAGAGATAAACTACATCATCCGTTTCCTGATCAGCAACCAGACTGCCAAAAGTAAGAGAACAACACTTAAAGATAATGAGACATTCATCGAAGAATACACACTGCCTCTCGACCCGAGAACCACAGGCAGCCGCAGAATAAGCATTGAGATAAGTTATCAAAATAACACTCAGGAAATACATTTTGTGACCAGGGAATCTTCAAGGTGATAGTATTAAAATTGCTCTAGTATCTGACGTAATCTACCCGTATGTTAAGGGCGGGGCTGAAAAAAAGACTTATGAAATCGCAAAATCACTCCGGGATAAAGGTCATGAGGTCCACCTAATCGGGATGAAATGGTGGAGCGGTAATCCGGACTTCGTCAGGAATAATCTCCATCACCATGGAATATGCAAATGCAGGAGACTATACAACAAAAACGGCACAAGATCCACGCGCGAAGCCATCAGATATTCACTCTATCTGACACATCATTTCCTGGAAAATGACTACGATATTGTCGATTCAAATGAATTCCCGTACCTGCCTAATTTTGTTGTCAAACTATATTGCATCCTCAAAAAAAAGCCCATGATAATCACATGGCATGAAGTATGGGACAACCACTGGTACGAATATCTCGGCCCCTGCCGGGGCAGTATCGGCAGGCTCATTGAAAAGAAAACTGCCAGGCTGCCTGACATAATCATTGCCAACTCCAGAAAGACAAAAAACGATCTGGTACACAAACTCAATATCACACAGGAAAAAATAGCAGTCATCCAGCCAACAATACCTGCTGATCTTTCGAATATACCACATTCAGAAGAAAAGTTTGACATACTTTTCTGCGGCAGACTAATAAAAGACAAGCATGTAGACATGCTAATAAGGGCAGTCAAAACCATTGACCCCGCCCCGACATGCGCAATAATCGGGGAAGGCCCTGAGAAAAAAAGGCTCGAAACACTGGTAAAAAAATACAGCCTCGAAAAAAAAATTAAGTTCCTCGGATTTCTAAATGCCCACAAGGAAGTCCTGTCTTACATGAAATCCTCAAAGCTGTTCGTCTCCCCCTCAACCAGGGAAGGATTCGGGATTGCCGTATCTGAAGCAAGCGCCTGTGGAGTGCCTGCGATTGTGATTGACGGTGATTACAACGCAGCCAAAGATCTTATTGAAGACGGCGTCAACGGATATGTATGCGAAAATGACGAAAAGATGCTCTCAGAAAAGATTACACTTGTTCTTGGCGACAATAAATTAAGAAGCAGACTAGCTAGAAACTGCAAAAAGATGTCATCAGCCATATCAACCTCAAAATCCGCCTCAAAAATAGAGCATATATATAGCTCACTATTGTAATCAGGGCATCCTGAGCAATCCCCGCCTACTCAAGGACCTTAACGCTATCTATCTTCCCGTCCCCGTCCATATCGAACCCGCGCACGAGCGCCGCCCAGCTGTCCTCCCCATTGTACTTCCCAAGTATCTTATCTGTATATCTTGTAAACGCGATAATAGCGGCTTTTGTGCCCCCGTTCGTATTACCCGCAAGAATAATAATACTCTTCTCCGTATTATTAGGATTCACAACTTTCGATATTATGCCGATATTGTCGTCATGGTATGTCTTATTGGTCTTCTGCGAATATACTGACCTGTAGGGGAACTTGTCTGTGAGGAACCTGACAGGCAAATAAGGATTAAGCTCTTTCGTTATGACATTCGTCAGCACCCCGCCGACCAGAAAAAGGTTCATGTTTGTCCTCCCTTCAGCCTTGATATCAACATCCAAGCGCGCGCTGAATTCTTTTGCACATGATCCGAACTGCCCAAGGAAAAGCCCAAGCTCAATTGCATAATGGCCGTCCCTCGAGCGCACCTGATGCGGACCATGCGGGTCAGGGGAACCAACGACAATCATGGACTCCATCCTGCCGCCATTCACATGCGGGTACAGAAACTGCCTCAATTTGTCTGATTTGCCCGGCACAGGAAAATCCACCAGCTTCTCATCGCCGCCCGGGAGATCGAGCGCAAACCCGTAACAGGTCGGCGCATAAAATTTCGCAAGAGCACCCTTCTTCTCCACTTTGCTGATAACCTTTATAATCCCGTTGATTTCAAGCTGCCTTATATGATAATACACTTTCTGCTCATGCATCTTCAGCCTCTTTGCAATCTCTGCCGGGTATATCGGCCGCTCAGTGATTAATTTCAGTATTTCCCAGCGCTGGTCATTCAAAAGCCCCCTGAGCTTCCCTGGATTCTCCTCAAGCCTGACTCTTTTCGAGAACAGCTTACCGCCTTTTTCCTTGATTATCTTCGCATCCATAAAATCACCACTATCAATTGTTTTTTAACGGTATTACAAATTTCATAATAATAGCATAAATAATATAGTAATCTTTATAAAACTATCGCATTATCCACTATAAAGTAATTCATAGCGCTTGCATTTGATTTTCAGCAAACCATTTAAATCTAACACACCAATATAATAGCCTATGTGCGGAATAATAGGATACACAGGAAAGAGAGATGCATCAGGCATCCTCTTTGAATCACTAAAGAAACTATCATACAGGGGCTATGATTCATGGGGCTTATGCACCTGTTTCTCCGGCAATCTTCATATTTCAAAAGCCACCGGGAAAGTTGACGAGGCAGAAACAGACCTTGGCAGATTCCACGGAACTCTCGGCATCGGGCACACCCGCTGGGCAACCCACGGCGGCATATCCGACGCCAACGCCCACCCGCATACCTGCTGCGAAGACAGGATAGCAGTCGTGCACAACGGCGTCATCGAGAACTTCCAGAAACTGAAGCATGAATTGAAAAGCAGGGGCCACGAATTTGCAAGTGAGACAGACACAGAAGTGATACCGCATCTCATCGGCGAACACATGAAACAGGGGCAGGATTTCGTGGATGCCACAAAGAGCGCCCTCCTCAAGATAGAAGGCAGCTTTGCCATTGTCGCCATCGACGCAGAAGACAATGTCATGATTGCCGCAAGAAGAGGCTCGCCTCTTGTCCTCGGGATCGGGAAAGACGAGTTCTTTGCCGCCTCCGACATACCTGCATTCCTTGAGCACACAAAAAAAGTAATCTACCTTTACGACAATGACCTCGCTGTTATCAATGAAAACATCTATGTCTATAACCTCGACAACGGAAAACCAGTCTGCCGCGAAGTAGATAGCATCGAATGGGACATTGAGAAGTCAAAAAAAGGCGAATTTTCACATTTCATGCTAAAAGAGATCACAGAACAGACAGAGACAATAAAAAGAGCAATACAGCAGGACCCTGAAAAAATAGACCTCATTGCAGAACATATCAAAAATGCGAAAGGAGTATTCTTCGTCGCATGCGGCTCATCCTACCACGCGTGCCTGTCAGCAAGCTACATATTCTCAAAAATAGCAAAAATGCACATCAACGTAGTCCTGGGCTCTGAATTCAGCGGCTACAGGGACTTTTTAACTGACAAAACCCTGGTCATCGCAGTATCCCAATCAGGCGAGACTGCAGACGTGCTTGACGCTGTAAAGACAGCCAAAGAAAAAGGCAGCAAAATACTCTCCATAGTCAACGTAATGGGCTCAAGCCTCATGAGATGCTCAGACCACACGCTCCACATGAACGCAGGCTCAGAAATCTGCGTGCTCTCGACAAAAACATACACCGCGCAGCTTGCGATTTTGACCTTATTGGCATACACATGCGCCGGAATGTACGAAGAAGGTAAAAAAGTACTTGAAGAGGCATGGAACCTTGCCTTCAACCTGACCTCAAGAAGCACAAGAGAACACATCAAAAGCCTTGCAGAACTCCTGAAAGACAAGAAACACATCTTCACCATAGGCAGGGGCCTGCAATACCCGACAGCGCTCGAGGCTGCACTGAAGATAAAAGAAGTATCCTACATCCACGCAGAAGGTTTCGCAGGAGGAGAACTCAAGCACGGCACTATCGCACTGATTGAGCCCGGCACCCCCGTAATTGCATTCCTGACAGAAGCCAACGGGAACGGCATGCTCGGCAACATCATGGAAGTCAAGGCCCGCGGCGCATTCATTGTCGGCGTAGGCCCGAAAAACAACGAGATTTTCGACTATTTCATAAAAGTCCCGCAAGCAGGTTATTCTGACCCCATCACGCACATCATACCCATCCAGATACTCGCATACAAACTGGCAGTATTGCGCAACTGCAACCCGGACAAGCCAAGGAACCTGGCAAAATCAGTAACAGTACGATAACCATAATCCTTCAACATTCAGGAATGATACACCTTGCTCTTCTGATTCTATTCAACCGCAGAACACTCATCCATCACCCGAACATCGACTAAATCGAATTCTAAAGCAAAGCAATCAAAAAGGGCGCTATCTACGGTTATTCTCCATAAAGTGACAATATATGTCTTTATATTAATTAAAAAGCAATTTTCACTAGATTATTCATTAAATGTTAACTTTTTTTAAGAGGAAGAGAGGGTGTCAAGGTGGTAAATAACAGCCATAGGTCGGGTAGTTATGCAGGCAAACTGAGCAAATCACAAGTCAGTGCTCGTGTTATAATAATACTGCCTCTTGTTCTGATAGGAATGACCTACATTGTCCATGCATCGCCCTTCACAGGAGGAAAAATTGCCGGGCAATATGCTGCTGCTATTAATATGACTGCAGTGACAGATATGTTTTTCTATGACGGAGACATGATCCCGATTATAGCAAACTACACGAACCTCTCAGACGGGCTGGGCCATGATGGACTCACAGTCACAGGCAACTTCTCACTCGTAGGCGGCTCTGGCAATATATCCGCAATGGGCCTCGGAGGCGGATCAGGATTATACAAATTGAACAGCACAGTAAACTTCTCATCCATTACAGTAAACAACATCCAGCCATTCAACATATCTGTCAGTGCATATAATGGCACAGACTATATAAACACCACAGTAACCGCACTACTGGTAAACATGAGCACACTGCCCGGCTGCCCGCCGCCGGATGTGCAGCTTCCGCCGGAAGCACCCCTGAGCAACTGGACAATGGTCGGTCCGATTGCCGGGTGTAATTCTTCGTGCGCTCCCAATGAAGGCCCCGCGAAATGGAACGGGACAGACTATGTTGTTTGCGGCCCGAACTTCGCAGGCAGTACCACTAACTTCAGCGACATAGCCAAAAACGGCAACTTCTCCTCAGTCCCGTTGGTACTGGACATCCCCGGTAAAGCAAAAATAAACTTCACAACTCCTGTAGATATAGGAACAAATGAGAAGATGCAGTCAATATTTGAATTTGCAGTAAAACTGCTCTCAAGCGGCGGAAAAATAGGATTTAATTCAAGCGAATACAGCGGAATAGACCCAAACAAGCCGAACCTGAATCTTTCTGCAGAGATTACGATATATAATATTTCAGGACTTCTTGGAATCTCAAACAAGCCAAGCATAGGGTATCAGCAAATATACACACCTAACGGTTCCGCACCGTCAATTGTCTGCCCACCATCGATATGCTCCCCTGAAAACATCATCTGGGATGGAGAAAACATCACATTTACAATAACCCACTTCTCAACCTATGTTGTTGGCGGTGTGAATTATACTCTGACATATGACAATCTCTCATTGATTACAAAGTACGTCAAACAGGACATAAATGCAAGCTATACTCTGAATGTCACAAACTATGGAAACACCACAGAGACATATAACATGTCTGTTAA
>JAIWAJ010000002.1:0-18115 GCA_048634435.1 Methanosarcinales archaeon | reverse complement strand
GGTAAGATCGCTGATGTTGAGTTTGATCTTTCGAAGTTCAGGCTGCGGGCCATTGTGGTTGATGCTGCCAAGGGGTCTTATCTTGCGGGGGTTGTCGGCGGCAAGAGGGGCGTCATTATCCCGTACCCGATGATTCGCGCTATTGATGATATCGCGATTATCAAGCATATTTCTGCGCCTGAAGCTATGGAATAATGGGTTTCGGGTGTTTGGAGAGGGGTATTCTTATTTTGGTTGTTCAGGGGTATCTATGTTTTTGCTGCCCTGATGACCTTGTGAGTGTTTGTGTATACTTTCGGGACTATGGGATAAGAATTTAGTTTCAGGCTTAATTCGACGTCTTCTGGCTTTTTCAGGGTGTTTCTGACAAGAGCTGCGCAGTCGCAGTTGTATATCTTTTTTTTCATGCCCGGGAAATCATAGGTTTTTGATTCAAGTGCGGATTTGAGGGCTATTGCGCACAGCTCGTCTTCAAGTCCCTTTTTTCCAAGCCGTCCCAGGGGGACAAGGGTTACGTGGTCAATGTGGTGGTTTTTTATGTATTCTTTGCAGGCATCAAGGTTTACAAAGGATGCAAGGATTATGTCTGATGCCTTGTCTGCGTTCAGTATTGCCTGTGTGGCATTGTTTGTCCTGATGACTATCTTTTTTCCTGTGAAGTCTTTATTGTAAACTTCTTCGGGGGAATTGTTGTAATGGAATGAGTCATGAACATGACCGTGCTCGCCTTCGCCGATTAGGACGTATCCCCTGGATTCGTATTGCCTGGCGTCTTTTGGGGTGATGACCGGGATAATATGGTCTGCGTTGTTTTTCAGGAGAATCGGTATTGTGGTGCAGGCCCGAAGAACGTCGATTATAACGACGATGCCCGTGGCATTTTTTGAGCCTTCGACTAAACTCCGGGTTTTGATTAGCATGGATTGATATTTGGTGTATATCATTAAATTTGTGAGGACTATTACTTTCAGGCTCTTATTTCGCCGACGAAGTTTTTTAGCATTAATTTCCTGATTGTTTTGGGGTCATGCCCAAAATTGCCATAGAGCCACATCAGTTTTACCAGTGTTGTTTCGCCTGTCATGTCAAAGCAGGGTATTGCGCCGGCGTTCATTGCTTTTTGCCCTACCTCGTACAGACTCATGTCAACTTCACCGAATGTGTTTTGAGTGGTGACGAAGACGGGGATGCCTTTCTTTGTCAGCATCTCTATTTTTTCTATGAGTGAATTTTCGATAAAAGGAATGTTTCCCGGACCGAATGCTTCTATTATTATGCACCTGAAACCTGTTAATTTATCAAAAACAGAGGGGCTGAATCCGGGGTGAATCTTTACCAAAAAAATGTTGTTGTCTTCTATTCCTGATAAGACTTCCAGTTTTTTGCTGTTTTGTGTGTGTGAATTGAGATATTTCTTTTCAAAGACTATTTTTCTTTTGCTGTTGTCTTTCAGGGTTCCTATCATTTCGCCGATCAGATGAAAGTTGATGCTTGAATAAACGTCGAGATTCTCGTTTGTTATTCTTGTTGCCTCGTTTGTTATTTTTCGCGCTTTAGTGCCTTTGATTATTTTGCCGTGGAAAGCTATGCAAACCTCATTTATGCCTGAAGAAGCGACAATGACTGAGTCTGTAAAATTCTTTTTTGCGTCGCTTCCCCTGCCTATTGCTTTTACACTTCCTGTCAATACAACCGGCTTTTTGAGGTTTTGAAGCATGAAAGAGAGAGCTGCTGCGGTGTATTGCATCGTGTCTGTGCCGTGGATTATTACAAAACCATCGTATTTGCCATATTGCTTCGCGATTTCTCCTGCTATTTCGGACCAGTGGTGCGGCTGCATGTTTGTGCTGTCGATGTTAAAGAGCATCTTGCTTTCGATATCTGCTATCTGCGCGACTTGCGGGAAAAAAGAAATTAATTCCCCTGTTTTGTATGCCGGCCTCAAGCCTTCTTTTGTCTTTACGGATGCTATTGTTCCGCCGGTTCCTAATACTAATATTTTTTTCTTTGCCAGAAAAATCATCCCTTTAATGTATTTCGTTCAGAACAACCAGTGTGTGCGTGTTTGCAACACCATCCATATCCCGAAGTCTGTTTATTATAAACCCGTTTAATTCATCTATATTTTTTGCATGAATCCTGATTATTATGTCTGTCCCGCCTGCAACAATACTTGCTTCATCAACGAGAGGATTCTTTTTTATCTCTTTTGCCAGCTTTGCCTGGGATATTCTTTTGCCTGACGGCGTCCTGTATTCAACATTTATCATCACATATGCGCTAATGTTTATACCCAGCTTTTTGTTATCAACCATTGCGCAATAATGTGTTATTATTCCATTCTCTTCCAGCTTTTTGATCCTGTTGTGTACTGTTGTTACCGGCATTCCTGTCCTCTGCGATATTTCCTGTGTTTTAAGTTTTGCATCTTTCTTTAAGAGTGCTAATATTGCCAAATCTTTTTCATTTATGTCCAACATTGTGGAATATGATTCCATAAATAATATAAATCTTTGTATTTTTTTAAGGATTATCTTTTTATATTTTAAAATGTCTAAAATGGTCATGAAAAGTGAAATATTGGATTTCCTTGCAGAAAAGCCACGCGTTGCCGGCAGCAGGAGGAATGAAGAAATTGCAGGGTTTCTTTTGGATAAATATTCTTCTTTAGGTTATGATGTGAGTGTTGATGAACATCGTTTCATGGGATGGAAGCTACTGGAGGAGCCGCAGTTTTCTTTTTTGAAGCCGAAAAGAAAGAAGGCGGTTACGACGCAGATGGTCTGGTCGGGGTCTACGGAAGGGAAGGTTCGGGGGAGACTCGTTTCTTCGGGGGTACAGCTGACTTTCGAGGCGTACCCGTTTAGGAAATATTCAATTGTAGATGAAGATGGTAAAGAACAAGGGTATGTTTTGGGGAGACCGGATATGGTATGGCTCCAGTCCCTGACAAATGCAATGGATAATATGCCCTGCTGCCTGATAGATACAAAATCATGCAGGCAGATAGAGAGGTGGCAAAAAGAGGGAAAGGAGATTGAGGCGGAGTTCAGCATAAAGACGAAGTATGTGCCAAACACGGTTTTGAGGAATGTTATTGCTACAAAAAAGGGGCGTGCAAAAAAGGAAATTGTTGTGTGTGCGCATTATGACTCTGTCCCTGATTCTCCGGGGGCGAATGATAATGCCTCGGGGACGCTGGTTCTTCTTAAGCTGGCTGAGGTGTTGTCAAAAAAGGATTTCAGACACACTATAAGGCTTGTTTCGTTTGATGCTGAGGAGTGGAATAAGCAGGGAGCATATATGTATGTTGAGAAAAGAAGGCAGAAGGTGAGTGAGAATAAGGCGGGGCTGGGTACGAAAACTGCCAGGTATCTTAAGAAGCAGACAGAGCTTGATAAGATAAAGGCGGTTGTTAATATAGATACTGTCGGGGCCGGGAAGACCATATATAATATATGCTCTAAAAAATACGCCGGCCTGGTCAAGGCAAGTGCGAAAGAGCTGGGGATGAATGTCGAGGTCAGGGGAGGATATAATGCCCCGCAGTTTGACGGGTGGGCTTTTCATGTTGAAGGGGTTCCTGTGATTCATTTCGGGGTGTATCCGTACAAGTATTTTCATACGCCTGAAGATACGAAGGAGAAAGTAAACCTGAAACTTATAGATGATGTTGCCGGGTTAATTGAGAAAATTGTGGATTCCCTGGATAAGGATTGATTGATGCGGTTGTGGGGTAAGTAGATGTGTACAATTGGCGTTGCTTTCTCTTTGAATGCAACGTATGTGTTTAAGAACAGGGACCTGAGCCAGAAGGTTATGATGGATGGTCCTGAAATAAGAGAGGGGAAGCATAAGTATGTTGCTTTTCCCAGGCCCGGCGGCGGCATCTGGTTCGGTGTTAATGAAATGGGTGTTGGTCTTACTGCTTCTGATGCGCATGTGACCAAGAAATATCCTGTGCAGAAAGATGCAGGGGATAAGATAACCAGGATTTACGAGGATATTGTTGGGAATGCCTCTACACTGAAGGAAGCTGAGGAAATAATGACCGGGTCATTTGAGAAAATGATTAAGGTCCCGGATATGGTGATTGTTACTGATTCGAGGAAAGCATGTGTTTATGAGTATACGCCTGAAAAGCAGGCTATTGTAAGAAGGGTGAAGGGGGGTTTGCTTCGTGCGAATTCTTTTTTGGTTCTGAAGGGGGCTTCCTGCAGGAAAAAGGATTTGAGTTCGCACCTGAGATACGAGAGGGCAAGAGAGATGATTTTTAAGAAAATTTCCCTGGCGCAGGTTAAGAAAATGTTGAGGGACCATAAGAATGGGCCAGGGGAGAATTCAATTTGCAGGCACGGGAAGAAAGAGGGGGAGTATACGACGCAGTATTCGGCTGTAGCTGTGATAAAAAAGAGGGTGATTGATGTTTATTATGTAGGGAATGAAAATCCGTGCATGGGAGAGTATGAGAAAATCAGGATTAGGCGAAAGGATTCTTAGCTTGTTTTTCTTTGTGTTGATTGTGGGTGATTGAGGTGGTAAGGGGTAAGGAATGTCATTACACCCCTTATGGGTAACGAAAGCTATTTAAATGTATTTAGACTACTCAGGTATTGTGATATAAAATGGGGAAATATAGACAGCAGGATATCAATGTTTTTGTGAATGTTCTGAAGTCGAAGGGCTGGAAAGTGAGAGCAGAGGGTGAATTACTATATGTTGAAAATCCAAAAAAAACTGATGATAAGAGGATTGAGATTGATCTGGGGAGTTTATATCCCGAAGAGCATTACGGAGACCGTAAAAAAATGTATATGACAATGATATCGTCTAAATTAGAAATGAAATGTGATGTGCCGGATGCTCATATATTCTTAGAAGGCCTATCGGGTGCAGAACTGCCATTTAAGCCAAGAAAAGTTGATGCTACATATACTCCAGAGGATTTGCTAGCTCATAAATATGAGTTTTCAACTTCTGTTCCTATTGGGGATATGGTCAAAACTGACATTTCTTTGTATAAAGAGTTGATTAAGATATCTCATTCGTTGAGAGAAGGCTCTTCTGAAACGCCAAAAGCCGGTGTACACATATATCCGGGTGGAGAAGATAATGAAACGTTTGTTCGTAAAGATGGAACCCTGTTTCCGATATACATATCTGAAGAGCTACAGATACCGGTACGTATTTCTGTGACAGGCCTTGGTGAAAATACCAACTCTTTTGAGGAAGCTGTTCTTAGAGGGCTCCCAATTAGTGATAATTGGTATGTTGAATCATGGCAGCCAAGCCCTCGTGGACAAATATACAATAGTGTTAGTGTTAGCAAAGGAGCGGACACATCCACCACCAGTATAAAAGGATATCATGATATTGTGCCGGAAGATAGTCTTGGGGATGTAACTCATGCTTATTTAACCACTCTTGATGAAATATTAGGACGGATACATCATAAAGAAGAGTCTTAATAGTCTGGATGAACTCAGACAATATTTCTATGTCGGCAATGGCATGGGCCATACCTGATTATATGAATTTTTATTGAACTTATGCAAACTGTTTTAGGGATTTGGGGTAATCCTGTTTCTTTTTCTTTTTTAGACAATCTAAGACAATCTTAAGCTTTATATTCTGGGAAGACGTATAATGGGCTATGATGTTTCACAGGCACAAGATGAGAATTAACAGAATCGGGCGCTTGTCCATATCTGTATTTCTGTATACGTTTGCGATTGCCATAATATGGCCGATGTACCCGCTTTTTATCAGGCATCTTTGCGGGAGTGATGCGATGGTGGGTATTGTTTACGGGGTGACGTCGCTTTTCGGGCTTGTGTTCTGCCTGCTTTCAGGGGAGCTTATGCAAAAGTACGGCAGGGGTTTTGTGCTGACGGTTGCGTCGGTTATGCTGGGCGCATGCTTTGTTGTTTTGACTCTTGTGAATAATATTGCGGATCTCCTGATTGTCGAGAGCATGAGGGTGATGGCGGTTACGAGTGTTTTTATTGCGCTGAATGTGCTTGTGAAGACGTGTTCGAAAAAAGATGATCTTGAGAATTCCGAGGGAGAGTTCTATACTTTTGCTAATGTAGCTTGGCTTGTTGCGCCTGTATTGTCCGGGTTTATCTTTATGAGATATGGGTGGGATGCGATTTTTTTGATTGCGGCGCTTTTTGTTGTGATATCATTTATGTCTCTTGAGAAGAGCAATCTGAAAAATCACAGGGTCAACGGGAACCTTAATTTTCATTACATTCGTGCGCATGTTATCAATAAATCGTTTCTCCCGGCCACTTATTATGTCGGTGTGAAGACCATTGTGAAAGAGCTTAGAATGTTCGTGAAAAACAAGAATCTCGTGCTGATTTATTTTATAAGTTTCGGGCTTTTTATGCTGTTTTCAACGCAGTGGATATACCTGCCTGTGATTCTTGATTCGTTCGGCACCAGCAGGCTGTTAATAGGGATTATGACAGGGGCACTTGTGGTGCCGCTGATAATTTTTGAAATTCCTTTTACGCGCCTTTCCAAGAGAGTCGGTACGAAGAATTTTATCAGTCTCGGGTTTGTGATTGCATCTGTTGCAATGACTTATGTGTATTTCTTTTATTCGGAATATTCTGTAGTTGCGCTGTTTATGGTGGCTGTTGTCGGCGCTGCGATGATTGAGCCTTTCAAGGATGCCTATATTCTGAAGCATACGCCTCCGCATAAGGTTGATGTCTTTTTCGGGATATTCAAAACATCAAGACACCTGGGATATATTGTGGCTCCGGTTATTAATTCAGTGTCAATATTATTTCTGGGGCTTAATGGCATGTTTCTTGTCATCGGGCCTGTTTTTCTGGTTTTTGCGGTTGCTGCACTGCGGCTTGAGTAGGTTTTTGGTTTGTGGACTATTTTTAAATATGATGATAGTCCATATTAGACAACTATGGAGAAAGTTGATTATAATATTGAGTTTGCACATATCTATTCAGACCAGCCGGCTCTGACTGATGAGCAGATTCAAAGTGCGGATGTAACTAAAAAACTAATAGAAAAAATTGCCGGGAATAATAAGACATTTGTTTTGACATTGCTGGTTGATGAATATCATCCGAAGTTTCATAAGCTGAATTTCAATAAGTTTTTGAAAAACCTGGAGAAGCTGGGTGCGCCCCCTACGTATATTGCTTATGAGTCAAAGATGGTTCCGGCTGCCAAGATGCTCCTGAAGTCAATTCCTTATGACATGAAGAAGACCATACGATTCCACCCGGAGATCACAATAAATGAAGAAGTCACTTATCTGGTTGACAGAGGCGGGATGAAGATAAAGATTAAAACCAAGGGCGACGTCATACATTTTTCGAGGTACACTTGCGCATTGTTGAGTTGCGCGTGGGTGCTGCTGCGGTTTGGAGTTATCCAGGCGAAGAATGCAGTAGAATTGACAGGATTAACAGCACCAAAACCTTTTGCCGGGAGGAATGTAATCAATGTGCTTCCTAAAAAATATAAAGAGGTAGAACTTGCGAATAAGAATATCATATTAGCGACGCAATATAAGCACCTTGTGAAGAATGTTCATTCTGAGCTTTTTTGAGGTATTATCATGAAGAAAGTTAGTTATAATATTGAGTTCGGGCACATATATGTTGACCAGAAATTCTCTTTGCTGCAAAGAGAATCTTCGAAAATTGCAGATAAGTTTATAGAGAAACTAAAAAGCAAAAATGAAACCTATGCTACGGCTATTCTTATTGATGATTACCTGCCGAGTTATTCTTATCTGGATGTTTATGCATTTTTAGAGAAAGTTAAAGACGTTGGTGTTCCGCCAGATTATGTTGTCTATCAAACGCAATTGCTGTCTCTGGCGCATAAGCTAATCAATTCAATTAATGAAAAAAACATATTTGAGGAAAAAACAGAAACCAAATTCAAAAGCAACAGGGATACTGTTCTGTTGACTCACAGGAGCATATCCTCGATTTCTCTAAAGGATGAATATTTTGCAAAAGTTGAAGATTATGTTGAAACTCCTGTGCTGATAGCTGCGTGGTATTTATTGCGTCTTGGCATATTTAAGAAGCAGGGCATAGTGAAGGAGACGAAGTATACAAAAAAAGCGCCTTTTGCTGGTGAGAAGCTTCTCACAATAATTCCACGGAAATACAAGGGTATTGATGAAACTGCGAAGACGATTTTGAGGTACACGAGATATAAGGATGCTTTAGGGCAGATTAAGAATGTGTATTTCTAGGTATGGATAATTGTGTTTATTCGCGCACTGCGCCGCTTTCTTTTGCTGCTTTTGCAACTGCGGAAGAAACTGTTTCAAGTATCTTGGGGTCGAATGCGTAGGGGATTACGTAGTCTTCCCTGAGGTCTGTTTCGGGGATGCAGCCTGCGAGCGCATAGGCTGCGGCTACTTTCATTTTCTCGTTTATGTCGGTTGCGCGGGCGTCGAGTGCGCCCCTGAAGACTGCAGGGAATGCAAGCACGTTGTTTACCTGATTGGGAAAGTCTGAGCGGCCTGTGCCTACTATCTTTGCGCCGGCTTTTTTTGCAAGGTCCGGCATTATTTCAGGCACCGGGTTTGACATCGCAAATACTATCGCGTCTTTGTTCATGCTTTTTATCATCTCTTCTGTTACTATCCCGGGGGCGGAGACTCCTATGAAGATGTCTGCGCCTTTCATCGCGTCTTTCAGGGTGCCGGTCAGGTTGTCTTTGTTTGTGACTTGGGCCATCTCTTTTTTGGCTGGGTTGAGGTCGGTGCGGTCTTTTGAGATTATTCCTTTGCTGTCGCATAGTATGATGTTGCCTGCACCAAGATTTATAAGCATTTTTGAGACTGCTATGCCGGCGGCGCCTGCGCCGCATATGGCGATTTTCAGGTCTTCTATTTTTTTTGGAATTATTTTTAGTGAATTTAATAAGCCGGCTGCGACTACTATTGCTGTGCCGTGCTGATCGTCGTGGAATACGGGGATGTTTAGCTGCTCTTTTAGCTGCTTTTCTACTTCGAAGCATCTCGGGGCTGATATGTCTTCCAGGTTTATGCCGCCGAATACCGGGGAGATCTGCTTTACTGTGCTGACTATTGTGCCTGTGTCCTGGGATTCTATGCAGATGGGGAATGCGTCAACGCTGCCGAAGGCCTTGAAGAGGATGCATTTTCCTTCCATGACCGGGATGGCTGCATCAGCGCCGATGTTCCCGAGACCGAGGACTGCTGAGCCGTCTGAGACTACTGCCACAAGGTTGCCTTTTGATGTGTAGTCGTAGACAGAAGGAGGGTTTTTGTGTATTTCTTTGCAGGGCTGGGCTACGCCGGGGGTGTAGTAGAGGCTCAGGTGCTTTTTTGTTTCTAGCGGGACCTTGCTTGTGACTTCTATTTTTCCCCTGTGTTTTTTGTGGAGTTCGAGTGACTCTTCCATTATGTTTTCCATGTTTACTCGTGTAAGCCGGGAAATCTTAAAAATCTTGCGACGTTTTTGCTTTTTTTGATTGTGATTTTGTCTTCTGGTTTCAGGATGATCATTTTTTTGTCATTGTCGCATATGAGGAGCGCTTCGCCGCGTTTGATTTCTATTGTGACTGTCGAGTTTTCGGGTATGGTGTAATTTCCGGTTCTCTCGTGGGGGTTGTTGAAGCCGAGGCCGAGGCCTTTTTCGAATGCGCTGCCGCCTGTTGAGTGGTAGTATGCAGTGGAGCCGAAGGGTGTGCTGACTAATGCGCCGTCGCCTACAATGTTTTCGTGCTTAAGGATTCCGTTTATGTAGAGGTTGAATCTTACTGCCACGAACGGATGCCTGTTGTGAATCTGTATCTCGTTCAGGGCCTCAAGCTTGTTGTTTTTGAATTCTGCCGTGAGTTTTGAGTATTCCTGTATGCTGTATTTTTTGTGTTTGATTTCTGTGATTATCCTGTCGAGGAGGTTTTCATCATAGAAGTGGGTTTTTGAGGTTGCGCTGCCTTTTAGCGCGACTTTCGGGGTTCCGGGGTATTGTCTTTCTGAGTAGAGGAGTGAGCCGTCGCCGCCGTATACGAAGATTATTTCAGGGGATTTTTTGTCTGGTTCAAAACAGGGGTCTTGCAGTTTGTTTTCGATTCTTTTTTGGGCTGCCTTGTCGTGGCTTATGACTGCTATTTTCATGTTATCATCTGATTTTTCCTTATATTTTATGTATTTTTGTGAAATAATATATATCTTGTTTGTTCATAATACTTAACTAATTTAAATTTCGCAGTTAATAATAGGGTATATTATTGCCTGTGAATATCCAAAAGGAGGAGTGATTTTATGATAAAGATTGATGAAGAGAAGTGCCTGAGATGCCTTGCATGCATCAGCGTGTGCCCGAACGGGGCGCTTGAGGAGAAGGACGGCGTGCCTCATGTGAATGATAAGTGCACTGACTGCGGGAAGTGTATTGAGGCTTGCCCGGCGGATGCGATTAGTAAATAATCATAAGGAAGGGAGATAATTTATCTGGTAGAAGCGGTAGAAGACTACTGTGTTGTAGGTCTTTATTATTGATGCGAATTCTGTCTTTAGCTGGTGTATGAAGTCGTGGAATAAGTGATAATCATTCATCACAATCTCGAATTCAAGCTCCGCCATGCCTATTGCTTCTGTTATGTATATTGTGTATGGGCTCATTTTGATGAAGGCTTTGAGCTGCTTTAGTTTTTGTGGTGTGAAATCTTTCAGGCTGATGAAAATCTTGTAATGAGTGTATCCCAAGGCATTGTAGTCGAGGTCTGCCCTGAAACATTTTATTATGCCTCGTTTTAGCAGTGATTTTATCCTGTAGGAGATGACTTTGTAGGATTCGTCCAGGTTCGCGGCTATTTCGTTCAGCCTCAGCCTTGCGTTTTGAGACAAAATCAAAAGTATTTTTTTATCCAGTTCATCAAGCCTGATGTCTTCCTGCGGACCTCCAATGTGGAATTCACTGCCTTCTTCGGTGCCAAGAAGAAAGCGGTTCTGGAGATGATCTATTCTTGTTGCTATGCTTATTTCATAGCTTTCTACATATGCGCCGTATTTTGAAAGGAAGGTGTTTGCGGTTTCCTTTATTTCAATATAGTCCTTTAATATCATGGCTCCACCAAAATCCCATAAACCATCTATTGTCACAATCCATCCATATTTTTTATTGTTCAGGGCATAATCTATGATTTCTTTTTCTATCTTGGGTGTCGTATCTTTGAATTTCATAAAAAAACGGACATGTAAACAGCCGATTTTGGATAAATCTATTGCTGTATAGAAACCTTTGATTATTTTTCTCTGCTGCAGGCGGTCTATCCTGTACTGGACTGACTGTTTGCTTATTTTCAGGGTTTTGGCTAATTCTGCATTAGTTGAACGGGCGTTCATGTCCAGTTCAAAAAGCAGTTTTTTGTCTGTCAGGTCTAGTAAAGCACTCATAATGACTAATTAATGGATGATATAGTATTTAAATGTTTCTAAAAGTTCCATTTTTTGATAGAAAGGTTGTTGTATGTGTATTCTCTAATAAGTAATAACTTAGTGGTGATGCATATGGGAGATAATAATCCATTTTATCAAAAAAGTGATTGGGAAGTATTTTATGCTAACTTTCCTGAAGAAATTTTGGATTATCTTGAAGATGAGATTGAATTTTATAAAGGCAATGTTGGCGCAAGTGATGTTGTTCTTGATGCCGGATGCGGCACAGGGAGAATTATGAAGGAACTTGAGGGATTGGTTGGTGAGATTCACGGCATTGACATTAGTGAGGGTTCTGTCAAGCGCTGCAAGGAGATTCTAGCAGACTGTCCTCTTTATGTCGGGACAATTACAGATACACCATATAGAGATTCTTGTTTTGATACAGTATTACTTTCATTTAACCTGCTTGGAAACCTGAACCATGAGAAAGAAGCAGCCATCCGGGAGATAAAAAGGATAGTGAAACCAGGAGGAGAGGTGTTACTTAGTGTATATTCAGAAAACGCAAAAGAAGTTCAGGAAAAGACTTATTGGATGTTACCTGGATTTTACGAGGTTTACAGTGAAGGCGATTATACGCTTGGACAGACGAAAAAGGGGAAATTCATATCCGAACGGTTTAATTGGGACAAATTGAGAGAATTGTTTGCGGGGTTCTCCTTAGAGTTAACTGAGAATGATTTTACGTATTTTGGAAAGGCTGTGTCAGGCGTGGTGAAATAGCCAGAGACTGGCCACTCCAAAAGATTTAATAAATAATTCCTTTATTTATGGATGTATAGATGGTGGATTGTGAGTTATATGGAATATGTGCGCGATTTTAGGTGGAAAAAGGGCATGAGCGCCTGTGAGCTTGCGCAGGGCTTAAGCAAAGTTGGGTTCCAGAGTGTCGAGCTTGAGCGCGCAGTGCAGACTATTGTCAAGATGAAGAAGGCAGGTGCCAAGATATTTTTTACGTATACTTCCAATATGGTGACTTCGGGACTTCGGGGGTTTTTTGCGCAGATTGTTGAGGTGGGGATGGCTGATGTCATTGTCACTACTGTCGGCGGCATTGAGGAGGATATTATGAAGGCGAATGGCGAGAAGTTCATTATCGGGGATTTCAATTCCAATGATGTTGCGCTGCATGAGGAAGGGATCAACCGCGTGGGGAACCTGTTTATCAGGAATGAGTCGTATGCGCGGTTCGAGGATATTGTGGGGCCTATGCTGAAAAAGCTTTACCTGAAGAAGAAAAGGTGGGCTGTGTCTGAGATTTTCAGGGAGATAGGGCTTATGATTGATGATGAAAATTCTATACTTTACCAGGCAGCAAAGAATGACGTGCCTGTGTTCTGCCCTGCGGTCACTGACGGGGCTTTCGGGTTCCACCTGTTCATGTTCCAGCAGGACCATCCTGATTTTGTTGTTGATGTTGTCAAGGATTTTTCGAATATCCTGTTTTGCGTGAGCCATGATGATGTGAAGGGGCTGATATGCCTCGGGGGGAGCATCTCAAAGCATCATGCAATCCTTGCGTGCCTCCTGAACGGGGGGGCGGATTATGCTGTGTATATGACGACTGCGCGGCATGCTTCCGGGAGCATGAGCGGGGCTACTACGCAGGAGGCGAAGAGCTGGGGGAAGATAAAGGATGATTCTGATGCTGCGACGGTAATAGGTGATGTGTCTATCACGTTCCCGATTGCAATGGTGCATGCGCTTGAGATACTGGAAAAAGAGGGGTTTTTGGGTGCGAAGAAGCGCAAGGGGAAGAAGGAGGATAAACTTGTAAGGGGAGATAAGAAGTGCTAGACAATGCTGTTTTTGTTTTGAGCAGGTCGAAGGCAGTTGAGCAGTATAATGTTGTTCGCGGGCTTTGTGATTGCGTTTCTTACAGTTTCAAGACTAATCCTGAAGTCGGGGCGGTTCTTGAGGAGTGCACGGATTCTATGTTCTGCGTTCATTCGTTTGATGCCCTTAAACTTATCAAGGATAAGAAGAGGGTGTGGTATTTTGCGCAGGCGTGGGATGATGATGAACTTGAGAGGGTTTTAAAGCTGAATGTGGGGTCTTTTGTGGTTGATAATGTTAAGGATCTTTCTGTGCTTGTTGATTATATCGGCAGGAAAGGTGTTAAGGTTAATCTTATGCTCCGGATGAGGCTTAAGGAGAATACGGTCCATACAGGGAAGTATTTTGTGTTCGGGATGTATTCGCGTGAGATTAACAGGCTGGTTCCTGAACTCCGGGAGAATAAGAATATTGGTCTGCTTGGTGTTCATTTTCACAGGAAGACGCAGAATGTGAGCGAGTGGTCGCTTGTGGATGAGATTGGGGAGGCGCTTGATTCCAAGACTATTGAGATGATTGATATTTTGGACATCGGCGGGGGGCTGCCTGTCAGGTACAGGAACTATAGTGACCTGAATATTGAGGGGATTTTTGGGAAGGTGAGGGAGTTTAGAGGGTGGCTGAATGAGCGCGGCGTGAAGCTGGTTATGGAGCCGGGGAGGTTTATTTCTGGGCCTGCTGTCAGGCTTGATGCGAGAATCAAAAGGATATATGATAATAATATTATTGTTAATTGTTCTGTGTATAATTCGGCGATGGATACGATTGCTGCGAATATCAAGCTGCTTGTCGAGGGTGAGCTTGAGAAGGGATGTGCGTATACTGTGAAAGGGTGAGATCTCGGTGGTTGCTGCGAATATCAAGCTGCTTGTCGAGGGTGAGCTTGATAAGGGGTATGCGTATACTGTGAAAGGGTGTACGCCATGCTCGACTGATATCTTCAGGTACAGGGTGTTTCTTGATAATCCGAAGGAAGGGGAGAGGATTGTGTTTCTTAATGCAGGAGCTTATACGTTTAGTACTGATTTTTGCAACCTGAAAAAGCTTGAGACGAGGGTTGTTGAGTAGGTGTTTTTATGGGTTGCGGTAATTTCTGTGCGCTTGATGAGTGTTTTTCAGGCTATGATAAGTCGGATGTTGTGGTTGTGCCTGCGCCTGTTGAGTTGAGTTCTACTTATGGCTGTGGGTCTAAATACGGGCCTAAGGCGATTATTGATGCGTCCGGGAATATGGAGCTTTATGATGAGGAGTGCGGGGTGAACCCGTGTGAAGATGGGATCCATACTTTTGATGATGTTCGCGGGGAGGATGCTCTGAAGGCTGTTGAGAGGGTCGTCAAAAAAGTGCTTGCAGACGGGAAGTTTCCTGTGGTTCTCGGGGGTGAGCATTCTGTGTCTCTCGGGGCAATTCGTGCGTGCGCGGGGAAGTATCGAAGGTTTTCTCTGCTGCATATTGATGCGCATGCTGATCTGCGGGATGAGTACAGGGGGTCGAAGTTTAATCATGCGTGCGTCATGAGGCGGGGTTTTGAGGTTTCGGGGCATGTTGTTGCTGTCGGCATCAGGAGCATGTGCGAGGAGGAGAAGGAGTTTATTGATGATAAGAGGATGCAGGTGTTTTATGCCAAGGATATGGTCAAGGACAGGGAGTGGGTTTCGAAGGCGGTTGAATCGCTTCGCGATAATGTTTATGTTACGATTGATGCTGATGCGCTTGACCCGTCAGTTATGCCGGCTACAGGTACGCCTGAGCCGGGGGGGCTTTCGTATTATGATGTGATTTCGCTGCTCAGGGAGGCTGCCAAGAAGAGGAATATTGTGGGGTTAGATGTGGTTGAGGTTGCGCCTATTGAAAATCTTGTGTTCCCGCAGTATACTGCTGCGAAGATTGTCTATAAAATGCTTGCTTACAGGAAGTTTTACGGGAAATGTACGAAAAAACAGTGAATCGACCGAAACATTTAAGAAACTTTCGTTGCGTAACTACTGACATGGGAAACGAGATTGCGTTCAAGTTCGGGAAACGCGGAGTGAGGCTGATAAAGGAAGGGAATTTCCAGCTGGATGCATGGGAAGATGTGTATGACAAAGTGGATAATGCACGGCTTTTGAGTTTGCTTTCATCTGTCAGGAATGCTCTTTCTTACGGGATTGAAAACAAGGTTATCCGCGGGATTGTGAAGGCGGGATTTGTGCACTGCATTGAAGAGTGGAATAATCACCGCAAAGAGATGGATAATGATATTCTTGTTATCGGCGACAGGGCAGTTAAGGTTGCTGATGATTTTATTAAGAAGAATAAGATCAAGGTTGAGTAGATTCCTGAATAAAATGTGCGGTTTTTTAGTCTAAATAGGAATTAAGTAGACAAAGCTATGCTTTATCACCTAAAACAGGGGATTAAGCGGACAAAAATGCGCGTTTCACCCAAAACGAGGTATTATATTGACAAAAGTATGCTTTATACCCTGAAATGGCGCATAAAGCACACAAAAAGTCAACATAATAGGCGTTAAACAAAATTTCTAATTCTCCTACTAATTTAGACCAACATCTATAAGGGGCTTGGCTTCGCATAGACACTAACTTATCAATAACAGCAACGAGGGGGAGTTCAATCCTAACGGATAGAGTGGCTTGACTGCGTCAAGATTTATTAGGGAGATTTCCTGTCCTGCGGACAGTGTGGCTTTTTGCAGAGCAAAAGAGTAAGTATTATGCATGTTAGTCATAACATCTGCGTCTGCATACAGAAGAAGCATGAGTTAGGGATAACCTCCTAACTTCATCCACAAGGGTAATGATTCACTTCTTACGACTGATGCCGAATGATCCCATTAACGCATCATCGGTATTCGTAGAACTAGCGGGTCGTATTTCAAGTCCTTCTTCTAATCTCAATACCAGCTTTTTATCAGCGATATGCAGAGTTATATAATTTTGTTTTGTTTGTGGATTAAGATGTGACTCCATAGTTATTTCCATAATCAACGCCTCCTAATTTATACTTACTAAATTAATGTTCTATACTCAAAAAAACACGTTCATTCTATTGTCCAAGACGCGAGGTTTGTCCCATTTCAATCAATTTATTCTTTTTTCGAAAATTTGTGCCATATCATTTACATATTTTTCAGGTTTTTCATATCCATCTGAGATGGTTACGTATGTCGTAAACATGACATTTTTCTTTATACAGATGTTTTCACCAAATTCTTCGTCTATCTTGTAAGCAAAACACACTGCTTTGACCGTACTTTTTAATTCAGTATAACCCCTTAAATCTATTATCAGTTTCACCGCTCTATCATAGGCAATTCGTGCGTTCTCAACAGAATCATACTTGTATGCCTCAAAATCGATGTCAATCATACCTGATGAGTCAGTCCATTTGCTAAATGATCTCCTGCTTGATTCCATATTCTCTTTTTTTTCATTTCCTATTTGTCCCATTGTAAACTCAGTAGGAATATTCTCTCCTGTCGGAAGCATGTCTTTAGTAGATTTTGTTATCAATGCACTTGTTGAATCTGTTTTTTCTTTTTGGATTGGTTCTACATTGTCATTCGTTTTAATTTCGGGTTGTGTGGATATATCGCTATTTGTGATATCTTGTTCAGAAGAATCAGTACACCCACTTAAGAATATAACCCCGAGAAATAATAATGTGAATATTAACTTTTTCATAAAACCACCCAAGGTTATAGTTCGTCCATCACATATATATAGACATATTACTCTCACATAATGCCATTTTCATTCTTAATTCTTGACTAAAGCCACCTCATATCTAATACGTTTTTAGAAAGTCCATACAAATAGGCGTGTAAAAAGGTTTCCTTTTATACATCGCAGGATAACATCAAAAATCGACAACAGTAAATTTATGTTTCAAATACCCTTTTATACATAGGTTAATGTCGAGATATCCGAGTTCGATTATGTCTTCCATCAACTTCTTGTGGTGTTAGATGGCTTGTTCACATATTCTTCCATCATACTTGGATGTTTTATGGAGTTTCTTTGTTTAAGTTTTTTAACTTTATCGGGCATAGAGTAATGACTTTCAATCAAAGTATTTATTAGTCCTATGACCGTTCTAAGTTCATTATCGCCAAATAAATTAATCTTGTGAGCGCTTGCATTACCCATTAATCTAGACTCATGCAAACCTTCACATAGAGTACTGGTTATTATCCCCTCATTATGCAATTCGTCAATTTTTGACTTTAAATTTTTTATGTTGATTCCCTCTTCAATGCATATTGCTTCTATTATACCACGTATCCCAATTGCGCATAAGACATGTTGCTTATTATTAAATGCTTGAATTGTCTCATTGTATATTCTCCTAACCGTATTAGGCGTTCTCCAAATATCAAATATCGGTTCAATAATATTGTGTCCTCTTTCAGGATAATATTTTATTGTTTCAATGTACTCAGCATCATATATGCCTGTCTTTTCGTTTTTTTCTCCCATAACTACATCTTCACTATTTGATGAAACTGTTCGAAATGTGATTGCGTCGCAACCATTACAAGAAAGAACTTGATATGATACAGATCCTCTTATTTCTGATCTTTTATCCTCCCACCCAATACTCTTCTCCCATTCAAGTGTGTGGTTGGTTTCGTTTTTGCATTCTTTACATAATATTTTATGTATTGTGGTTTTCTTTGGCATATTATCATATTTATGTTGTGTAATTTAAAAAATTATGTTTTTCTCAATTGATTTAAGAGGTAGATGTCGATATTAATGGTGTTCAATTAAGGCAACCTCATCTGGTTCTCTTTGGTGTCCT
>JAIWAJ010000001.1:0-22437 GCA_048634435.1 Methanosarcinales archaeon | reverse complement strand
GAGATTTAATGTATCGCACGCATCATACGGGGTGCCGTCGCTGCACTCCCGCGGATCTGTTCCCAGACAGGAGCCGCTATTTTCACCACCGGTTTCACAGTCGTACCCGGTTGGACAGCCGCACTTAACGCAATTATCAATTAAGTACCCGTTGTCGCAATATCTCGGTGGGTCTGATGTTTTGCATTCCCCATATGGGGTGCCGTCACTGCACGTCTGCTGGCCGCCTGAACAGTCGCAACTGATGTAGCTATTGCATGATTTATATATCTTGGAGTCATAACCCATGCTGCAGGTTGAGAAGTCTTTGACATACTTTGAGCCAAAACTACACATCGATTTTGAACCTGTAGCAGAAGCTGTTCCACCGGAATATCCTGAAGAGATACAATATGCATCACATGCAGACTGGCTTTTGTCTGCATTTGCACGGAAACTCCCTTCAACCTGACATTTCTTCTGAGTGCAAAGAACAGTATGCGACATCATCAGTATGACTGAAAAAATAAATAAGATGAAGATTACCAGAGATGTTTTTCGATACATGTTTGACACTTTTTACGTCTTTTATCTTATATCTTTCATGTCTGTGCTTGTGTTGGTCTGAACCTGTTAATATATGGTCTGAGACAGCTTATATATCTAATCCTCAACATTGACTGTTATAGTATCTGTATCTGTGAGGCCATCGTTGTCTGTTACAATCAATGTAACTGGGTACTTCCCTGAAAGGGAGAATGAATGCGTCTTGAACCTGCCGTATCCTGTGGGACCATAACCGAAACTCCAGAAACATGAGACTATTATACCATCTGGGTCTGAAGATTTGGAGCAGTCAAATTGCACGCTTTCTCCTGCTTTGACGGTTCTGTTTTTGCCTGCATTCGCTGTGGGGGGTATGGTGTGAGCCGAACTTACACTCCCTTCCCTTAATATGTGGACCAGTTCGTCATCTTTGGAAAAGTCGAGCGGATGTCTTGTATAATGGCTCTTTTTTAGTATCCTGTCTGCTACGGACAGGACTGTTTCCTCTTTACCCAAATAGCTCATCTCAACTTTGCAGCCAACGTATTTGCATTTTGATTTTTCATTCCTTAGTTTCATGCAAAGATAATTGCCATAGGTGGTGTTCCTGTTTTTGATTTTATCTTCAATGTCCGGAGGCAGGTCTTTATCTTTGGAATCTGAAATATAAATTGCATCTACAATGTCTGGTATTTCTGCATTGTAGAAGTCCTGTTCAGCTACACTCGCGGTGCATAATGTCTTTGTGCGGGAGTATATTTCTGTGAACTGCTTGTCTGCGTCCTGGCGGGCATTCTCTATGAAGACTTTGTTGAGCATACTGATAAATATAGTGATGACTACAAGCCCGATTATCAGGCCGGATATTACCCAGTTCCATGCAAATGCTTTTTTCGTTTGTATCATAATTTTTCAGCGTATTTTGTTTCGGAGCTTTCTATTTTTTCTTATGGCGCATTCAGATGTTTTCGAGTATGGCGCTTACTTTTTCGATTTTTTGACGTGAGGTGGCTTCGTTTCCGTCAATAATGTCGAGTTCTGCCATTCCCAAGTCAAGTGAAGCGTTGTCAAGAAGCAACTGCTCCTTGAAGATGTCTTTTCCTGATTCTTTTTCTTTTTCGAGTAGATTCTCCCTTTCTTTGTAGAGCGCTTTCAGGCGCTGTATCTCGCTTTTTATGTCAGTGCCCTGTTTTTTGTTCTGTTCTATGGATTTTTTCAGGGTCTCTCTAAGGCTTTCGGATTCTGTTTGTTGTGGATGCTGAATCGGTTCGGGGATGTTGTTATATACCGGCGGCTGTGGTAATTCAATGGTTTTGGCGGGGACTTGTGCGGGTTTTGAGTTTATTCTTTTGAACAGGTTCTTTACTTTTTCTATGTGTTTCAGAGGATATGAATATTCGGGTCGTTCCTGTTCTGGGACGGATCTAGGTTCTTCTTCAAATGGTTTTGGTATATTCTGAACCGGAGGGGGTCTGGCAGCATCCTGCTCTAATTGCTTATTCCGGTCATTGTGAATAACCGGAGCCTGCTCAAGTTTTTGAGCAGGATTTATGTTGATCTGGGGCGGAGTCAGGTTGTTTATTTGTGCTATGAACTCGTCTTTTTCCTGATGCATTGGGGACATTTCTGATATGTCTTTTTTGGATTCAAGTTTCTCTTGTAATTTGAATATTTGAGCATCAATCTGGCGTAGTTTTGTATCCAGATTATCGTTTAGAGTATCGAGGGATTTTATTTTTTTGTCGATATCATACGGCACTGATTTTTCGAGTTCTCTTAAGATGTCTTCATGTATCTCAGATCTGACTGCAGAAAGGTCGTCTGATGAGATGTTTACACCATGCGTGGATATCTTGTCGATGAGTGCACTTACGATGTCTTTTAATATCTTAATTCTCGTATCCAGTTCACTTAATTTATCATCGGATTCTTGTTTTATTTTCGAAAAGGAATCTTTTGACATTAATGAGTCGGTTTTTACTTCTATTGAGTCGATTGATTTTATCATGTCCCTGAGCATCTCGTTCGTGTCGTCAATCTCTTTTTTGTATTTCTGGAATTCTGAGAGGCGGCTGTCAAGTTCGGCAAATATTTTTTCTGTCTTGGCTGCCATCCGGGCGGTGTATTTTTCGCTGTCGTTTATTTTTTCGGCCTGCTTCCTGATTTGTTTGGAGATGTCGAGCATGTTCTCGTAGCTTTTGAATTTGTCAAGGATTTTTTCTGTCTTCCGGGTGGCTTTATCGATTTGGTCGATCCGGTTTTTCTGGAGTTCCTGCTGTGCCTGTACTTTCATTACCTCAGCTGCGTGGTCCTCTATCTCACGGTGGATCTTCTCGGGTTTCATGTGCGCTGTGGCTTCTTTTGTTTTTTCAAACTCATCTTCGATGCGGGCAAATGTGTCTTCTTTTGAGAATATCATTGATCTTAGTTCGCCCACTTCTTCTGCAAGATTTGCCATGCGTTCACTTGTTTCTGATTTTGATGACTGAAACATCTCAAACTTGCCTTCGAGTTTCTCTACCTTTAGCAAAGCGCTATTTAGTTTTTTTTCGAGCTCATGTGCACTACTGGATTTACTGTCATCAAAAGATGCTGGTTTGTCTTTTTTAAAATTTTTCAGAAATCCGAACACTTTTTTGTTTTCTTCTTTCTTTTCTAATTTTTCAAACTCTTCGTGGGTTATTACCGGTTCCTGTTCTTTGTTTTCTTTTTGAGCTGTGTTTGCTGCAGTATCGGCTGATTGTGATGTCCCGTCTTTTTTGGGCTCTGCTAATGCTTCTTTTTTTTCGCTGTCTTCTTTCATACTCACACCCGGAATATATAGTAAAAGTCATGACTTTTTCATGGCATTTACATGCCAAGCTTTTGAACTTGCGTTCAAAATGGACAATATGACTTTTCCATATCCTTAAAAATCACTTTGTGATTTTTAGGATCCAGCAAACTTCGTTTGCCCGGATAGTTAACGCCTCTTGGTTTTTGGTTAAATTTGTCCATTTAGTAACGACCTTAACTATAACTCTTTTTTGGTTTTTGGTGTTTATATTGATTTTTTATCAGCAGGGTTTAACTGCCCTGTCCTTGTTTCATTTTTAGTATTCTGTGGCTTGATAATGACTCTATGTAGATTTCTGCCATCTTGAATTGGCCCTGCTTTAGTTTGGTTTTTGCGAGTTTCAGTTCCAGTTCAATGTCCATGACATTTATATTTTTTGCTTTTATGTTTTCTATCTTCGCTTCTATTTTTTCGAGCTGTTCTGCAAAGTTTTTGTAGATGTTTAGTTCTTCTTCTGTTATTTTGTGCGGGGAGTGCATTGTTGGTCTGAACTGGATAAACCACGGCTTCCCGTCATTGTATTTTGGGTTCTGGAGCATGCCGACGCCGACGCCCTGGCGTGATATTTTTTCTGAGTAGCTGGCGCCGTATTTTTCTTTGACTTTGGCGATGTCTGCCATGGATTTTGTGTTCAGCTGGATTTCTGTCAGGATGTTTCCCTGTATTGCCTCTTTGAAGTCTGAGTAGACCTGAGAGCACATTATCATGCCGAGTCCCCATTTCCTGAATTCCCTGCATGCTTTTTCAAGTGAGACGTAGCCGCCTTTGCCGCCGTATTTTTCCAGCAGACGGTGGACTTCGTCGAATACAATGACCATTTTCAGGGTTGTTGATTCTTCCCACCCGACGGAAAATATTGTGTCTATTATGCACTGGACTGCGGTGTCGTATTCGCCTGGTTTTAGCTTGTTCAGTGTGAAGACAGTGACTTCGCCGGGGTTCATGTATTTTTTGATGTCTATTTTGACGTTGGGGTCGGTTACTTCGAATATCATGCCTGTGAACGGGCGCGCGTCTTCTGGGCGCATGTTGAAATTCGGATAGTATCTTAAAAGATTGTTGTCTTTGCAGGGTCTTACGAAGCCGGTCCACTGGGCGGTGGGGTCGAAGACTATGACCGGAATTTTTTGCTTTAGGGCTTCTTCTACTATTACGGATGCTGCTACGCTTTTGCCTGCACCTGTGGAGCCTGATGTAAGTATATGGGTTGTGAGGTCATCGGGGTTGAAGTATGCGGTCTTGTCTGTTTCTGCTATCTTCCCTATCCTGAAGGCGTTGCCTGCATGAGGGAGTTTGCTGTAGTCAAGAGGGAATACGTATCGCGCTTTTGAGAGTTTCCAGAGTTTGTATCTTTTGTAAGCGTACCATGAGAGGACTGCAAGGAGTATCAGAAGGATTAGTGCTATTAGCCTTTGACCTGTTGTTGTGGCCCAGAATGATTCCACGACTTCGAATGTGTCGGTTGCTGTGATTTTTTTATGGCTATAGTGTGCTGTGACTTCTATAAAGTATTGCCCGTTTGGTATTGGCGGATCTAATTCTTCCAAATCAATGGATTTCATCAGGTTTGTGCTTCCTGTTAAATGGATGGTTTCTTCTTCGGTTTTTAATATTTTATCTGTCTTTGCTTCTTTTATGCTGTATCTGAGGGTTACGTTGAAGTCTTTTATGATGCCAAGGTTGTGGAGCATTACGTGGAAGCGCAGGGTGTCTTGTGGTATGACTTTTTTTGTTACCATCCCGACGCTTATTTCAAGGGACCTTAAGTCGTCTGTTGTTGTTTTTGATACTTTTATTACTACCGGAAGTGTCTGTTTTGTTTTGCCTGAGCTTATTTTGATGCCTCCTGAATATGTGCCCGGAATTGTGTCTTTTTGCGTGCGGATGTTGATGTTGACTGTCTTGTTTGATAGTGCAGGGAGCGTGAATTCTGTTTCGCTTATGTCCATATAGTCGCGGATGTCGCCTGTTGTTGCAATGGTTATTGGTATTGAGTTGTTGTTGTTGTTCTGGATTGTCAGTGTATGGGTGATGTTTTCAGCTGGTGCAATTACTATGCTTGTGAAGTCTGTATCTGTCCTGTATTCAAATTCGATGTCACTGCAGTCCATGGGGCAGTTGTCTTTGTTTTCTGTTGGCTCGCATATGCCGTTGCCGCATACGTGGTATGCGCAGTCAAGAGGACAATTTTCTTCGTTTTCACCGAGTTCGCATATGCCGTTGCCGCATTCCGGTTTTGCGGCTGCTCCGCTGCCGCCATCGCTCCCGCTGCCCGGGCCGTCCGGGTCGGGTGGCGGGGATGCGCCGCAGATGTTGCCGTCGCACCATTTTGCCAGTGCATAGGCGCTGTTGTGGATTGTTGTGAATGTGAATGTGTTTGCGCTGATGTCTGGTCCAAGGGAGGGGTTGAATTCTGTAAACGCGCCTGTTGTGCAGACGAGGCTGCTGAAGTCCCAACTGGTGCAGTAGTAGAGCCTTATTTTGCTTTCGTCTGTGGAGCCCCAGGATGAGAGTGCACCTGTGTAGTCAAGTTTGACTGTCATGTTGTCATAGTCCATCTTCGGGGTGTGGATTATGTATGCCATCAGTATGTTTTCTGCTGTGTTGGGCAGTGCTATGTTACTTGCGTTTGTCTCTGTAGTGCTGTTGGGGATGAGATGGAGCGTTATTGCGCCTGTGAGGTACGCGGGGTCGGACTCGTTTGTCTTGTTTATTGCAGAGCTTGTGATGTTGAAGCTGTTGAAGCGGATGACCTGGCCAAGGGCGGTTACTTTTATGTCGTAGGTGCGCTTGTGGATGCTCCAGTTGTAGGAACCCCCTGCATTGGTGCTAAACCTGTGGAATAGCCAGTCTGTGCCTGGCTTGTATAGTTCAATGTCTGCTGTAACTGTTTTAGCTGATGCATCTTTTAGTGTGTCGTTGAAGGTTATCTGCCGGTATACATCGAACCACACGGTTCTTGCTGCTGTGTGATTTTCAATGCTGTCGTTTGCGTATATTGTGACTTTGTAGTCGCCGATGATATCAGGGTTTGGATAAGTGCAGTTCCAGATATCCGGAGATGATGTGTTTTGTGACAGGGTGAGGTTTGTGATATTGTTTTGGGGGTTTGTTATGGCCAGCCAGACATTTTTTACTTGTACATTGTCTGTTGCGTTTATTTCCAGCTTGATTGTACCGGTACTGCCTTTCTGGATATTTGCCTCGTTTTCAGGCTCCAATGGAACTGAGTTTATCCTGATATCATTGATGAGAGGGAGGGTAATATCCCTGTATTCTACAAGGTTTTCTTCTGTTGCAGTGTATGATATTGCGGAGCCTTGGGGGGTATTATAGGTTACAGTTACATCTACGGAGTTGTTTTGGGGGTTGCCTGGTATCTGGGGGGCTGTGCAGTTCAGGAACCAAGCATCTTCTGCCTGGATGAACCGGGAGCTTATGATTGCGCAGTTTTGCCCTGATATTTTGATGCCGAATGTTGTGTTTTCTGTATCATTTAAGACATTACCGTCGTGGGTGATATTTAGTGTGAAGTTCAGTGTGTCTCCTGCGACAATACCTGTTGCGCGGGATGATGCATTCGGTGATATTATTTCAACGTAGAGAGCGCTGATTGTGAATGTGACTGTTTTGTTGAACCATTGGGGTACAAAGTCACTGTCAAGGGCGTGGAGTGTGATGTTGAATGTGTATGTGCCTGTGTCGCTTGTTGTTGCATCTGTGATGTTGAAGGTTATGTTGATGTTTGCGAATGAGTAGGGAGGTATCAGGAATGTTGATTCTGTGGTGTTGAGAGGGTGTTGTGTTGAGTTGAAGATGTATGTGAAGTTGACAAAGCCAGTGCTGTTGAAGTTGATTATGCTGATGTTTATTGTCAGGTTCTGATTGTTCAGGCTGGTTATGTTGATGATATCGTCAAAGGAACCTGTGAGTTCTTTTCCGTCAAGGGCAATGGTTTTTGCAGGTTTCTCTACAGGCGTTACCTGCCAGTCCTGATTTATGACTGTTATGTTTATTTTTATGCTGTCTGTGCATCTTTCGTAGCCATAGATGCAGGTTGAGCCTGTGCTGTTTGCGATGAGATATGCCCAGAAACTTTGGCCAAGCAGACTTGCGTTTGGCGGTGCGGTTACTGTGACTGTAATTGTCTTGTTTCCAAACCTATCTATGTCAAAGGATTCGTTGGAATATGTGATTGTCCAGTTCAGGAGTTCCTGATAGTCGCCACCTTCGAGTATGAAGGCAATGTCTTTAAGAGGGGTATTGCCGTAGGCTTCGATTGTGAAGTTGCCTATCTGTTTTGTTCCGCCGTAGGGGATGTCATAGTTTATGGGTGTCTTGTCTGTGATGTCGACTATGGTGGTGTTTGTGACGTTTATTGTGATTGTCTGGTTGATGAATGGCGTGGCGTTGTTTGCCCATATTAAGGTGATGTTTAGTGATGTGTTTCCAAGGGGTGCGCAGCGCGATACGTTTATGGTTATGTTTGTGGAGTAGTTGCCGCCATAGCTTATTGCATCGTATTCGCCGCCGAGGATACTGATACCTGTTTGATTGTACCCGATTATTTCGGGGCTTGATACTATAGATTCGCCTGTGTTGTTTATGAATATGGATATGTTTATGATGTCGGTCCTGCCTTTCGATAGATTGTAAGCAATTTTGTAGGTATGATTATAGTAGGTGCTGCCTTCTTTAAACGATAATGTGGCGTTTGTTTCATTGCTGAATATGCTTATTAATGTCGAATTTGAGTCTGAGATGTTGCATGAGATTGTATGGTCCCCCTTTAATGTTTCGTTGGTGTCCCATACATAAACTGCTGTGCCGCCTGCACCGGTGTAGACGGTTTCGCCTGTGTTGATTTGGGCTGCGCCGTCGTAGAAGTCGACACTGTAGTTAAATATGCCTGCGGTGGTGTTCGTATCTGTTACTTTGCATGTGAGTGTTATTAGTGAGCCGCTGAAACATGAGGAGCCATCGCAGCCGGTTGACGCAAAGTCAAATGTGGTGACGCTTGAGTGACCGTAGATGTATATTTCTGTGCTGTTTGATGCTGTGTAGTAATAATCGCCTGTGGCTTGTGCAGTTATTTTTCGTTTGCCGAGGGGCTGGTTTAGGGGGACTGCCCATGAAGTGTCCCCTGTTGCGGTTGTGTTTATGAGGCCGCGGGCAGTTATGGTGATGTTGTTTGAGAGGCCGTAGTCTTCGGATATGCAGTTTCCTGCATTGTCTGCTACGCAGATGTGGCCGATGTATAGGGTTGAGCCGCTTGTAATGGTGCCATGGAAGGTTATTGTTATGTTTTCTGCAGTGATTATTGAGCTATCATTACAGGTATAGGTGCGCCACGGACCATCATAGCTTGAATCTGTCGGGTAAACGAGAGGCAGTTTGCAAAGATAATTGCCAATAGTTATGTTAACATGGGGATTGTCTGTTGAATCAAATTGTCCTTTTTGTTTATACCATATTTTAACATTACCTGTTGTGAGTGGGTAAAATGTCTGGGTTATGGTGTCTGATTGGTCAAAGTCGTATGCAAATAGTTTTAGTGAATAGTTGCCTTTTGGTTCTGCGCTGTCACTTACTACGGTGCCGTCACCGGTCCATGAGTCTTTTGAGTTTCCTTCAAAGCCGCCATTTTCGATGTAGGAGGTGGTGTATGTTCCTGATACCTGCGGCTCGTTGTGGGTGAGGTTGTAGGTGTTGGTTGAGTATGGGGTGAGGTTTGCTAAAAATACTATTTTTGAGGTGCTGTTGATGTAGATTCCGTCTGCGCCGAATATCCTGTTTGGTATTGTTTCTGCGAGTCTCGTGATTTTTGTTGAGTTTACGAGCCAGCCTGTGATGTCTGCGCCTGCGGCTTCCAATTCAGAGCCGGTTATGATGACAGGTGTGTTGTTTTGCTGGAGGCCGCCTGTTTCGCTTATGTTGATTATCAGGGTCTCGAGATTCTTGTACCATGATATTGTCCTCGCGTTTAGAGAGCAGGTGTTGCAGGTGTCGTTGATTGTTGAGTTTAAGGGTACTGTTTCGCCTTTGTAGTAGCCGGCAGCATTCGCAGGTGAGTCTATAATGATTGTGAGGTTGTCTTTCAGGTGTATGGTGATCTGCGATGTATCTGAGATGACTGTGTAGTTTTTCGGGTTTTTTGTATAGTTGAGCTTTACTTCAATGTCATAGTCTTTCAATAATTCATAGGTGCAGTCCGGTATATAGGTGTAGTTGCAATAGCCGTTATTGAGGATTGCTGATGTCCCGATATATGTGCTGTTGAAATACCAGCTGCAGTTGTAGTTGGCGGTGTTTAATGTTGCTGATGTTATTGTCCCGCTGTACTGGTTGATTATACGGGCGGTCATGTTCATTGTTGCGTTTCTTGTGATTGTCTGATTGTATGTGGGTTCTCTGAGTGATATGTTTAATTTGCCGATGATGTTCAGGGTCCAGTTTACCTGCGGGGAGGGGGCGAAGTAGTAGCGGGGGTCTATTGTTACGAGCCAGGTCTGGGGGCCGACACTGTATGCGCTGTCCGGCGCAAATGTGCAGTTGCAATGGCCTGTCTTATTTACTGTGGTTATGTATCCTTCCCTGAAATCTGCACTGTTGTTGGTTACATTGAATGTGCATAATACACTGGTCTCGTTTATGAATTCATTGAGAATTGTGTCATTTATCCTGACTAGAAGATGGGTGGTGTTTATACTGTCGCTTCTTAGAACGTCTGAGTTGTTTCCTGCAACCTCTGTGATTTCTATATCATGCTTTGTTACATTCGGGCCTGTGTAATTCTGGGTGTATGCGAGGCTGTGTATCGGGGACCATGTTGTGTTGAAGTCCTGGTATTGGAAGCGGTATTTGTTTTGGGTGCCGGTCATTTCTTTTTCAAGCGATATGTTGAACCATATTACTCCTGAGCCGATGGTAGTGTTTTTTGAGGTGCGGTAGAGCCATGTGTCGAGAAGCTCTGAGTATGTGAATAGGGATATGTTTACATTGTCGGTGTCATTGACGTGTATTGAATAGTTGAAGATGGCGCTCCAGGTGTCTTCTTGTGGTGTGACATTGGCATTGCTCATGTTCGGCGGCATATTTGATGAGCCGCCTGCCTGATAGAATATTGTCTCCATTGCACTGATTACCGGCTGGAGCCATTTGATGAAGTCAAAGACGCCGTTTGAGTTTGTGTCTTTTTTGCATACATAGAATGTGCCTGAGTTGCATGTCATCTGTGTTGCAGGGGGGGATGTGTCGCATGTTGGCTGTTCTACTCCCGGGATTATGTTGCATGTTTCCCCGGACCATGTCACGTTGAGGTATTCGCTGCCCTGCACTGCGCCTGATGAATCGTTGAGGGTTGTGTTTGCTGTTATGTTGGTGAAGGACTGGGCAGTGTACGTGTTGTTGCTTGATATTGTTATGTTCTTGCGCCAGAAGTAGTTGTCTGTGCCTGTCGTGTAGTAGGGTTGACTTGTTGTCAATGTTACAGGTATTTCTTTTTGCATCCGGTCGTCCCAGAGTATTTTGCTTTGGTATGTCGAGGGTGTTGTTTTGAATTGGGGATTGAGTGATGAGATGTTGCAGTAATTTATGCCGTTAATGGTTGCGTTTGTATAGTTCGTGCCGTCAAAGCCGCACTGGAGCGCTGATGAGTTGGTGATGATGTATTTGATTGTGATGTTTAGTGTTGGATCTTTGAAGGTTATGTTTTTTGCGCGCGCTATTATGGATTCGTTTACGCGGATGTTGCTTGTTTTTGTCCAGTAGTTTATGTTTTCATAGGATATGTCGGATGATGCGTTGTAGGTGTATGTAATGTTGAGGCGGACTTCAAGTTTGCCTTCGACTTCTGAGTGGAATAATATTGGTACTGTGCAGAGGTCTTGCGTGCAGTTGTCCCTGAGGTAGTTGTTTATTGCGGCAAGAATTTGTGTGTTGTTTGCTGTTGTTGAGTTTCTGAGGCGGCCGTCTCCTTCAGTGTAGTTCCATTCGATTGTGTTGTCGGCACCAATGTTTAAGGTTATGTTTGTCGGGAAGCTGTCGAAGTTCAGGATCTGGAGGTTGTTGTCACTGAAAGTTCCTTTGGTACCTAGAACCAATTCATTTATGTTGGAACCTGTGTCTTCAGATAGGTTGCCTATTGCTAAAGCGCTTACTTCTGTTCCTGTACCTGTAGAATAGGTCCAGTATATATTTCCATTGCTGTTTAATAGTTGTATATAGTAATCGTCAGTTCCGCCAAGAATTTCAGGACCCTGATTGGAATAATCAAATTCACCTGCATCTACTGACAAGATGCCTGCAGGATTCGTGCGGTTCCACAAAAGATTCCCTGATGAGTTGAGCATGTAGTAATTCCCGCCGGATATTGTGCCTTTTGTTCCGAGTATTATTTCTTTGCCTGAATCGTCTGTAAAGTTTCTGACTGCTATTGAGTTTATGATGTAGCTGCTTATCGTGTAGTTCCATATCTCAGTACATGTGGAACTTATGATAAACAGATTTTGACTGTTTGCTGCAAGTATCTCGTTTTGCCCATCTTCGTCTATATCGGATATAGCTAGTGAATTTATTTTGGTTCCTGTACTGAAGTTGCATAAACTTCCTGTGGTGTTGCTTGAGGAATTCAGGATTGCGACCAGACCATTGTTGTCGCCGTAAACTAATTCGTTTTCTGCGCCGTTTGTAAGATTTCCAAGGGCTACTGAGTAAACTGCTATACCGCCAGTTGTATAGTTCCAAATTAGGTTACCTGTAATGTCATATACGTTGATACCATAGTCTCCTCCGACTATTGATTCATTCACAGTGCCTACGAAGGGGCCTATTGCAATGTCTCTTGAGGGATATACTGCAGTGGTTGATTTTCTTGCCCAGATAACACTGCCTGTATTATCTGTAATAAATATTGTATTTACTGTGTCACTATCTCCACTTGTGGTTATGGCAATTTCCTGACCGTAATGCGAAGAGTCAATTTCGCCTATTTCTATGTTAGTTATTGTTGTCGCACCAGCTGCGCCGCAATTGTTGTTATCGCTGCCTGATGTGCCAATACACTGCTTATGTGGATGGATGATGCCTGTCAGGTTGAATTCGGCTTTTGTGATTGTGGAGTTTTTCGGAAGGATTATGCCTATTGTCTTGTTTTCGGCCATCTGGAATGTGATATTTGACTGTGTGGCTGAGTCATTGAATTTGTTCAGGCTGTAGTTGAATTGCGGCGCGTCAGGATCGAGGGTGAATGTCAACTGCTCGGAGAAGGCGGGTTCGGCGCCGGTTGCGCTGATTACGAGAGAGGATATTGCTATCAGCAGGAAGAGAAAGAGCGATAGGAATAGAATATGCTCCACTCTATTTAAATGCCTCTTTCTTCCTGACATTTGATTCACATTGATGTGAGAGACAGAATGTCCCTGCGGGATGACTGCGATATTTTGGAGTGGAAAAATGTTGTTTAGCGCAGGCATCTACAGAACGATATTGCTATCTCATTATATATATATTTGGCTATTGGTGTTTATATGTTTAAGTCGGGGTCTAAGAAGTGATGCTATCTGTGGGAATATAAGCGTTTATAAGATGGAGAACTAGACTTTGTCAAGCATGTCTTTTAGTGATGTGCCTGGTGCGTCTGTGTCTTTTTTGGACTCTTTTGCGGTATCGGCGGAGTCGCCAGTTTCTTTGGATTCGTTGGCTGTGTCCTGAGAAGGAGATTCATCAGATGACGGGGTGGATTTTTGCGCTGCCGACTGAGCAGCATTACCTGTTACATGAGATGATATGGTCTTTAGCTCCCTTGTTCTTACTATGTCATTCAGGTTATTCAAATCGTTTTTTAATTCACGAATACATTTAGAAAGGTCGCCATCTTCTTTTGAGAAGCCTCGCGAGATTAGTTTCAGCTGCTTGAATTCGACGTGCATGACTGCGAGATATGCAACAATGACAATGCAGAAAACAACTATTATCTCTTCAACATCTATGAAATAGTTGAGTACCGGTACATACATTTTATCAGCCTTTTTCAACAGTTTTTGTGAGGCGGGCTATCTCTTCTTTTAGTTCCCTTACTTCTTTTTCAATTTGTGTTTCTTCATTGTCAAAACTTCGGGTTATGTTCCTGAGCTCGCGAAATTCCAGCTCCAGAATGACGAAATACGCGACAGTGACGATGCAAAAGTAAAACATTACATCCAACACATCTACTGAGAGACCAAATATATCCATGAGACTGACCGCACATTATTTTTTAGACACCCTGACCAGACGCTTGTATGCAAAGTATATAAGGACTGCTCCCAGGATGACGATTACCAGCACTTTTATGTTGCTTGATGTGTCTCCTTTCATGCCAAGCACGTAAAAGTTGATTGAGGATTCTGTGATTGTCATCATGTCTTCTGAGAACCGGACGTTTGCGATGTATTTTCCTGTCGGCGCATTCACGGGCAGGAGAAATTTGGTGGATAGTTCTGTTTTTTCCAATGGCTTTAATGATTCTTCCAAGCGCATGATGTCAGCATATACCAGATCCATGTCTTCTGTAAGTATCTCGGTTTCGATTGCAGGGTTCTCTATTTTTTCACCGCCGTTGATTATGAGTATTTCAAGGTTTGCTATTTCGCCTGAATCGTACCTCTTTCTATCAGGGGTTATTATGACTGTAGGATAGCTCTGCTTGTATGTCAATGAGAGGCTCAGTACTGTGTTTGCGTCAAGGCGTGATATTGTGACTGTTGTGCTGGATGCGCCGCCGGTGTATGACAGGGAGTTGCCAAAGGCGTCTTCTAGTTCTAAGATGTTGTCTTTTGGTATGTTCAGGTTTAGCCTGATGTTTGAATATGGCTCTTCTGCAAAGTTTTTGAGTACAATATCGGCTTTTAGTTTTACATGCTTGTCTGGGAGCTTTTCCAGTACCTCAACATCACGGTCTACTTCTACTACCGGAGGCGTGATTACCCTTAGCTCGTATGACCTTGATTCATGCGGACTGAGTGTGGTTTCCCAGAATATGTGTTTTTCGTCGCCGGTCCTGTCGGTGTCGACACTTTCTTCTATCCTGCTGCCGTAGTTATCGTAGTAGCTTGCGCCGGATTCTACGGTGTCTTTGAATACTTCTGTCCTGAACAGGGATTTTACCGGCTTTGAGTTCGGGTTGTATATGTTGAATGATTTTCTCCATAGTGCTGGTTTCCCGACTATTACTGTTTTGAATTGCTGGAGATTGTCGTCTTCGTCTATTACCAGCGGGAGTGTTTTTTCCGGGACAACGTATTTTATTGAGCCGTAGCGGGTCAGGGAGATGCTGGTGTCTGCACCCGGGTCGAATGCTGCTATCTGGACCGGGAGGACGTACAGACCGGGGGTTGATAAATTCAGCTGGTATGTGAAGGCTATGTAGCCATTAGATATGTTCCAGCCGCTGTTGTGAGTAAGGTTCGTGATTTCCCATGCATCCATACTCATACCATCGCTTGTTGTTATTGTGCCTATTTTTGTGCGATTGTATTCCAGGGCCATTTTATCAGAGGTCATTACAACTTCGGTGTTGTTGCTCATGCCTGTCGGTATGTAGTCTATGAACTTGATGTTGTCAATACTGCCTACGACCGAGAGATTTAGTGTGACGTTTACAAGGTGCGCGAGGGCAGCACTGGAACTAATCAACTGCTTGTATGCACTCAGGCTGTTTTGTGATGCTGTTTGTGTATCGCTGTTGCTTTCAACAAGGTATGTGCCTGACTGGGTGTATAAGGTCTGGTTGCCGTCAAAGTGGAACTCTTCGCCATTATCGATACCGGAATGGGCCCAGATATCGTATTCCAGTATAATATATTCGTTCTGTGTCAGGTTCTGGGTTACTGTTCCCCCGCCGACGATGGAGGCAGATGTAAGATCTGCAATGTTCAGCACGATGCTGCCGTTTGTGGTGGTTGTGGAGTTGAACACTGTTACGTCAACATTGCTACCGTCCTCGGTCAGCTCATATACTCCTGTGCTGTTCTTGTAATAAATCTTGTAATTAGCTTCTACGGTCATGTTTGCGTATCCGCCGCCGGCAATGTCATTGTTTGGTATGACTGAGTATATCTGGAGTTTCCCGACACGAATCTGTGAGTTGTCTGAGCCCACATGGTGTGCTGTAACATTGTAGGTGAGTAATTTGACGCCGTATACTTCAGGTGTAAATGTGTCGGTGGTGATTTTTGTAGGGAGATTGTCTATCTCGTATAGTGTCGGGAGAGTCATTGAGAAGTTGATTTTGCCAGTGTATGTGTAATAGTCTGTGTTGTTCCAGAAGACGTACCAGTCGAAGTAAGGTGCAATATATGGCTTTGCGGTTGTGGTCTCCAGCCAGTCTGGTGTCTTGTATTGCTCGTTTGCACCAAGGATGTAGTTTAAGTCGTTGTTGGCTGAAAGGAGCTGGTCGATTGCACCTGAGGATGATGTAACGTTGTAGATGCGGTATGCGGTGATGTTGTAGGTGAGGTTGTGGCCCAGAGTTGGTGAGAATGCACCCAGGTTTTTCATGTATGATTTTACGCGCCAGGGAGTGCCCTTTACCAGGTCGATGCCCTGCCTTACAGGACCTCTTGTAAACCGCCCGGTGAATGTTATTTCTGACAGCACGTGGGAGTTGTTTAAGTATAGGGCGTTGGCGCCGTATGTCCCGTCGTTCAGATTGTTTACTGTTCCCAGATAATTGTTTCCGCCGATTGCGGTTGCATTAAAGACTATATTCACTTGGGTGTCTGCATCCATGGTGTTCTGCCATTCTATGGCGTCATAACCATTGCCGCCTCTGTCTCTTGCCCATGCTGTGCCTCCTCCAGTCACGGTGATTGTCGAGTCAATTATGATTACGGATGAATTTGTGCCAGAGTTATTGAATGTGATGTTGTATGTTATGTTTGTACCGCGGATATTTTTGGATGATGCAGGGTTTACTATTGTGAAATTGAACTGGAGGATGTTCCTGTTGTCTATAATATCGTCTTCTGAGTAGAGGTCGTCGCCGGCACGGGTGTTTGTGACTGTCATGGAGAGGTTCAGGGAAGGAGCCCAGTTGAAATCGGGGATGTAGGTATCCTGCTTGTTTCCTGCTGTTGTGTTCAGGTACATGTAGGTTCCTGAAGATAATGTTGAGTAAGACACAGCATAGTCATTGTATGCTGTCATTGAGCCGTTCCACTTCTCGATGCTTGTTCTCGCTGAAGCCTCCGGGTCTGATAAGTTTAATCTCACGTACTGAAGGACGTCGTCTGTGTTTGGCAGATATACTTTTATGTAGCCGACGCTGTTGAATGAACCAAAGGCGCCACTTGATGCATAGTCTGAATTAACGCCATAGGTACCTGTTACGTTCTCTGTCAGCACTGCTCTTGGGCCCCAGTATGAGTATGCCGGGATGATGCTGGTAAGCAGGAATACTGCCGCGAATATGAATATTATTGATTTTTTCATTGAAAACCCCCCGATGACAAATATATATGCAATGTTTATTGCAGCAGATAGTAATTTCTAATTTGTGAATCTATTATTGTTATGTTAAATTATAGAAGAGGTAGTATAAAAAGGTAATTGTTCCAGTTTTTAAATGTACGTCTTTTGTTTGAAAGATTTGTCTTATGCAATGTTAATGTTTCATTAATAATGCGGATGCAGGGTTCTTGTTTCGGGCTGAATCTTTTGAGAATTGCGCTGGGGGTTATATTTTGCAGACGTAGGTGATAAATTCAGGGTCTTTTGGGTTGAAATTTTGCTTGTAATCACCGTATGCAGTTATGTTTTGGAATCCTGCCTGTTCAAGCAATGACTTGAGTTCGCCTTCTTTAAAAGGGCATACTGCTATGTGCGCTTTTCCTTTTTTTTCATGTTCAAACTCCAGAACCATCAATCTATCTGAGTTGTAAATTGAGGCTACTGAAACTTTATCTGTTCCACTATAGATAATATTTCCAGGAAAATTTTGAGTTTCTTTTAAGAGTTTCCCATAGTTTCTCTCGTCGATTATGAGCATCCCATCGGGGTTTAGCATGTTCCTGAAATTTTCCAGTGCCCTTTTTTGGTCGTCGGTATCTAATAGCATGGTTAGCGAATTACCCAAACAAAGTACTGCATCGAAGGTTTCTGGGTATTTATCGAGATCTCTCCAGTCATAAGAGGTAAGATTGAGAGCAATTCCATATCTTTCTGCTTCACTTTTAGCAACTCTAGTAAATTCTTTGTCTATTTCATTAGAAACAATATCAGGTTCCTTCACGATACCATATGCTATCAGTCCTATGGTTGTTGCACCTGAGCCGGTGGCAACGTTAAGCACTTTTGGATTTTTTGGCAGCAGCCTACACAGGAAAGGGATCTCGACTCTTTCTCTTTCCCAAATGTTTACCAAATCAGGCCAGAGACCTGCTATGACTTCAGTATCCAGATTTATGCCCATTTCCTGAAGCTTTTTCCAGTCCTTTTCTGAAACATGGTCTTTGACATACTGCTCGTAATTCATATTAATCACTAATAAGTATTAACTATCAGAATATATTAAGTGTTTTATTGATTTTTTGGACAAAAGGAAAGATTTATATAGTTATTTTTCTTTATTGCTAGTTATGCAGGAAATGAGCAAATATTTGGAGGAAAGTCCAGTGAAACTGGATCTGAAGGATAAGAAAATCCTGTTTGAGATGGATTTTAATGCGCGAATACCGTATTCCCAGCTAGCCAAGAAGGTGGGCTTGAGCAAACAGGGAGCTGAATATAAAGTGAACAATCTCATCAAGAAAGGAGTAGTTGGAGGGTTTTATCCTGTCATTAATGTCCCGAAACTGGGCTATATTTATTGCAGGCTTCTTGTGACACTCCAGAATACAGGTAAAGAGAAGCAGGAGGAGATTTTTGAGTACCTGACCAATCATAATAAGGTATTCTGGCTGTTTAAAATGCACGGGATTTATGATGTATTGATAGTGGTGTGGGCAAAATCAGTGACTGATTTCAAGGATTTTGTTGAGGAGCTTGAGAACAAGTATGGAGAGAATATCAAGAGAAAGACTGAAACCATTACAACGGATGTTGTTCATTTCCAGCACAGGTACCTGCTTGGAGTCGAGAGGACGAAGGAAATCCATATCAGGGAAACTTCTCTTCGAATCAAGATAGATGAGGTGGACAAGAAGATTCTCGATATTCTTTGCAGCGACGGGAGAATGCCGCTGGTTGAGATATCCAAGAGCATTGGCGAATCTGCAAAAGTTGCCGGGTACAGAGTCAGGAAACTTGAGGAGAAAAAGCTGATAGAGGGCTACAGACCAATTATTAATCACAATAAAATCGGGTATACTTATTATAAGGTTTTTATTAACCTGAACAGGATTTCAAAAGAGGAGTTGAAAAAACTGAAATTGTATATCAAAGGGGACCCTATTGTTATTTATATTGTTGAGGGAGTGGGATTGCCGGGGGATCTGGATATAGAAGTGATGGTGAGGTCAAACCAGCAGTTGTTTGATTTTATAGAAGAGTTGAAATTCAGGTTTCCGACTTTGATTGGAGAATACCAGACTGTAATATTTATGGATACTCTGAAGGTTAAATATTTGCCTTTTGAATATATAATGGAGTGAGATGATGAGTGAAAAAGCGTTTCTGTTTGATATGGACGGGACTTTGATTGATGCGTTTGCGGCTTACGAGGCTGCGTTTGGGGAGGCGTTCAAGTCTGTTGGACGGGTGTATAAGAAGGGTATGCTTGATGCGCTTTACGGGCAGGTGGATGAGGAGATTCTCAGGATAATGCTGAAAAAGGACAGGGTTGATGATGAAGTTGAGAGGCTTGTTGAGATTAAGCGCAAGCATTACCTGAAAATTGCGCATGATGTTATAAAAATACTGCCTTGCGCTGTTGAAATTATAAAAATACTGAAGGACAAAAATATTAAGGTTGCTATTGCTACCTCGGGGCAGAGGTCTGCGACGGAGATTGCTGTTGATAAGCTGGGTATCCGGGATGCTGTTGATGGTGTGATTACAGGCACTGAGGTGAATAAGGGGAAGCCGGATCCTGAACTGTTCCTTAGGGCAGCGGAGATGATAAATGTGCTGCCAAACCAGTGCATTGTGGTTGAGGATTCGCTCTACGGGATTGAGGCAGGAAAGAGGGCGGGGATGATGACTATTGCTGTTGGGACTGGCAAGATTTCGGGGGAGGAGTTGAAGAAGGCTGGGCCGGATGTTGTTGTAGATAATCTTTGTGAACTTATACCCATGATTGATGAGATGATAGACTGACGCAAAAAAAGGGTAATATTTATGAAAAAAGCATCATTTTTTGATATTGACGGGACGCTTATCAAGAGCCAGATTATTTTTGAATTTCCAAGGTACCTGCATAAAGCCGGGTTGTTTGATGAGAAGCATCTTCTTAAAATAATGAAAATTATTGTTAAATATGAGGTGAATTTGCATTCTTATCGCGATGCGGGGACGAGGATATTGAAGATATATGCAGAGGCGCTTTCGGGGAGGAGAAAATCTGAAATCGAGAGGAAGGCGGCTGATTTTGCGAAAGGGCATATAAAGAAGAAGTATGCTTATACTGACGGGCTGATTGATCTGTTGAAAAAAGATACTGTGCTTGTGGCCATCAGCGCATCCCCCATCGAGGCTGTTGAGGCGCTCAGGAAATATATTCCTTTCAGGTGCGTTTTTGGCACTGAGCTTGAGGTGAAAAACGGGGTGTATACCGGTAAAATCAGGAAGAATATGCTTGGGAAGAATTTGAAGCGAAGGGCAGCGCTTGAGATATCGAAAAAGCTTAAAATTGACCTTAAAAAGTCGCTTGCTTTCGGGGATTCTGATGCTGATGTGGAGTATCTTTCGATGGTTGGTTATCCTGTTGCGCTGAACCCTAATCGCCATCTTAAGGATGCTGCTCTTCGGAATGGATGGCTGATATTTCATGAAAAGGATGATGTTGTGGGTAAAGTTAAGGAGATACTGGATGAAATTTCCTAAATATATTTAAAATGTCTGTTGAAGTTAGTTATATGGTGAGCAATATCAGGCTGATTGTCGGAATTACGGGTGCGAGCGGGACTGTTCTTGGTGTGCGGCTCCTTGAGGAGCTGAAGAAGAGTAAAGTGGAGACTCATGTGATTGTTTCTCGCGGGGCATACGAAGTTGCGAAATATGAAATGAAGGATGTCAAGGATGTGCAGGGGCTGGTAAAATCAAATTCTCTGCAATATTATGATGAGAAGGATATATCTGCGAAAATTGCTTCGGGGTCGTATGAAACGGAGGGCATGATTATTGCCCCGTGCTCTATGAAGACATTGTCGTCTATTGCATGGGGGTATGGGGATAATCTTATAAGCCGCGCAGCTGATGTGTGCATCCGGTACAAGAGGAGGCTTGTGGTTGTGCCGAGGGAAACGCCGCTTAATGCGATTCATCTTGAGAATATGGCGAAACTTTCAAGGATGGGTGTGTGGATTGTGCCTCCGAATCTTTCGTATTATCATAATCCTAAGACTCTGGAAGATATGACTGATTTTATGGTCGGGAAAATGCTTGACTGCTTTGGGATTGAGCATGAGCTTTACAAAAAATGGGGCCAATAATTATGGATGAATTAATACTTGTGAAACTTGGCGGGTCTGTGATAACTGACAAAAAAAAGCCGTATACGGCGCGCATGGATGTTATTGAGAGGCTTGCGCGAGAGGTGCACAGGGCCAGGGGGCAGAAGGATTTTAAGCTTATTGTCGGGCACGGAGGCGGGTCGTTCCCGCACCAGGCAGCGAGCAAATACCAGACGCAGAAGGGTGTTGTTGATGAGAGCAGCTATGAAGGAATTGCGATGGTGCAGAATGATGCTGCAAGGCTTAACAGGATTGTGGTTGATGCTTTTTTGAGGAATGGTGAGAGGGCTATATCTGTGCAGCCTTCTTCTGGTGCTGTGACCAGGAATTCGAAGATTGTGAGATGGGATACTGAGGCTGTGAAAAAGATGCTTTCGAACAGGCTTTTACCTGTGCCTTACGGTGATGTTGCTATGGATACTGCCAAGGGGTGCTCGATTATCTCAACTGAGGAGATTTTTTCGTATCTTGCTTTGGCGCTTGGCGCAAAAAGAATCATACTTGTCGGGAAGGTTGATGGTGTTCTTGATTCTTCCGGCAAGGTAGTTCCGGTAATTTCGAGAAAGAATTTCTCTGATGTGAAGGGGTGCCTTCAGGGGTCTGACGGCGCTGATGTTACCGGGGGCATGCTGCATAAGGTTGAGATGATGCTTGAGCTTGGTGGTTCGGGGGTAAGGTCTGAGGTTATCAACGGCTTGGTGGCTGGGAATCTTGAGAGGGCGCTTCTTGGGAAAGATGTTTTGAAGACTGAAATAAGATGATTTATTATGGGTGTTACTGTACTTCGGCTTGGGCACAGGCATTACCGGGACCAGCGCCTGACGACGCATGTTGCGCTGACGGCAAGGGCGCTTGGCGCAGAGAAAGTCATCCTGTCGGGTGAGAAGGATGAGAAGATTATCGGTTCTGTTGAGGATATTGCCAAGCGGTGGGGAGGTGATTTTGAGGTTGAGTATGAGAAGAATTACAGGAGAATAATTAATAATTTTCACGGTGTTAAGGTTCATCTTACTATGTATGGGCTGCGTGTGCAGGATAAGATGAAGGATATCAGGGGGGAGAAGGACGTTCTTTTAGTTCTCGGGAGTGAGAAGGTGCCTGGTGATGTTTATCATATGGTTGACTACAATATTGCTGTCGGGAGCCAGCCGCATTCTGAGGTTGCTGCGCTGGCTGTGTTTCTGCATGAGTATTTCGGGGGTAAGGAGTTGGAAAAGGAGTTTGGGGGCGCGAAAATAAAGGTCAAGCCGCATGAATGCGGCAAGAGTTTTTTCACGTCCTGACTGCGCGATATGAGTCTATAGATAATTCATTGAGTTCTTCATCGGGAATATCGCCTGAGATATCAGTAAAAATACCTTCCTCGCAGATAGCATCAGGAATTCCTGTCTGCTCAGTAATCACCTTTCCGACAATCTCTAACTGACT